>JBMCUM010000184.1:0-4400 GCA_048622595.1 Planctomycetota bacterium
CTTCCGGTGTTCCGCGACGTGTTCATCGACGTCGGCGACGAGCAGTCGCTGGAGCAGTCGCTCAGTACGTTCGGCGCGCACATCAAGCGCATCCGCCACATCCTCCGGAAGGCGGGCAGGAGCTCGCTGGTCCTGCTCGACGAGCTCGGCGCGGGGACCGACCCCGACGAGGGCGGCGCGATCGGACAGGCCATCCTCGACGAGCTCCGCCGGATCGGCTGTCTCGGGATGGTCACGACCCACCTGAGCGTCCTGAAGGCCTACGCGCTGACGCGCGACCGCGTGGACAACGCCTCGGTGGAGTTCGACACGCAGTCGCTGCGCCCCACGTACCACCTGCACGTGGGCACGCCGGGCGAAAGCCACGCCATCACCGTCGCCGAGCGGCTCGGGCTGGGCAAGGAGATCATCGAGGCCGCCCGCCGCCACCGCGCCGGGCAGGGGCGCCAGTTCCGCAAGGCGCTGCGCGCTACCGGAAAGGCGCGCCAGGTCGCCGAACGCGCCCGCTCCGACGCCGCCGAGGCGCGGCTCGCCGCCGAGGTTGACCAGGAGGCCTACCAGGCGAAGCTCGCCGACCTGCACCGGCTGCGGGAGGACTTCGACACGTGGTTGGCGACGCTGCCCGAGTGGCGCCCCGGCGACGAGATTCACGTTCCGTCGCTGGGGCGGACGGGGCGCCTGGTCCGTCTGGAGCTGCACAAGCAGGTGGCCGTGGTGCAGACGCAAAACACGCAGATCGAAGTGCCGCTGCGCGAGCTGATCCCGGACATGGGCCAGTCCCGCGTGCGCGAGGAAATCAGCACGTTGCGGCAGCAGATCGTCGAGCAAGCCCGCCAGAGCGAGCAGGCCCGCGCCGAGGCCGAACACGCAAAAAAGGAATATCACGCCAGTTTGCAGCGCCAGCAGGCCCGCGCGAAGCAGTTCGACGCTTGGCTGGGGGCGATCTCGCGGATGCGGGTCGGCGATGAAGTGCCCATCGCGCGCAAGCCGGGCACGGGCAAGCTGACAGCCGTGGACCTGCCCGCCCTCAAGGCCACCGTGGAGACGCCGGACGGGCCCGTCGAGCTGTCGCTTCAGGAGCTGTTTCCACAGACCGGTCCGTTCTCGGCTGCCCGCGGACGCGGCAAGGGGCGCAAACGCCACAAGGGCCCGCGACGCGGAGGTGAGCGGGAAGATCGCGGGGATCGGCCACTGAAGCGCCGTCAGCCGGATAGTCGCGCGGCCCGTGAAAGCCGCGAGGCCCTGAGGAACGCCGCCCCGGGCAGCGAGGTCTATGTCGTCCCGTTCGCGAAGCGGGCCACCCTGGTTCGCGTCGAGCCGGACCGCGATCAGGCCGTCGTGCAGAGCGGCGCATTCGAGATGACGATCGGGCTGGCGGATCTCGAGCCGGTCCGCCCGCGCAAGTAGGGGCCATCCGGACCCCGCGAGCGAGCGGGCGGGAAAATGACGCCGCGGGCTAAAGCGTCATCGTCCCGTTGCCGATACCGGCCAGCGACAGGGCCTCGGCGCTCGTCGGACCGATACGCGGGAGTCGAGGCCGCAAAAAAAAGGAGAACGGGGATGACGCGCATTGCCCAGCAAGCGAGTCAAGCGCCGCTTGCGCACTTTGAACACTGGTTGAGCCGACGGTTGGAGGCGCATGAGGGGACAAGGCGGCTCCGGTTGATGCTGCATCCGTCCGACGGACCGGCCCGTCAGCTTCGTCAGGCGATGCGGCGATGCAACCACGCGCATCGCTGCCGCGCGGGTGTGGACGTCAGTGTGTGACGCGTCGGGACGTGGTCAGGTCTTGACGGCATCGAGGGTGACGGCCGTGATGGGCCCGAACACCAGCAGCGGCGTCCAGGCAGACCACACCGGCGGGAGGTCCATGTACCGGCAGAGGTAGACGAATACGTAAAAGGCACCGACCGTCAGGAGGCACAGCACGGCCGAGGCCTTAATGTTGCGCTCACGCGACAGGATGAACGGCAGGCCCACCAGCAGCATGATCAGGTTGTTGATGGGCTCGGTCACGCGGATGTGGATGAGCTGGCGCGCCCCGCGGCCGGCGACCTCGCCCGGGGTGCTCTGGGCGCGGGCGAGCTTGGCGAGCTGACCGGCCGAGAGGAACTGCATCCAGCGGCTGTCGCGGCGCAGCACCAGGTCGTCGACGGTCAGACCGGACGGCACGAACGCGCGCCCCCGCTTCAGCTCCCAGTAGGGCGGTCCCTCCTCGGGCGTGACGTAGCTCGCCGCCGAGGCCGTGAAGGTCGCAACCTCCACCCCGTCGATGCGCAGCGCGAATCGCGGCTGAAGGAGCTGGAGGCGCGGCGCCTCGTCCGCCGCCGCGCCGGCGACCAGCCGCGCGGTACCGGTGATTCGCATGTCATCGTACTGGGGCTCGTGCAGGACCACGTCGACGCGGCCCCCGCCGGCGGCGATTCGTCGCCGCAGCCGGTCGGTCTGGTGCCGGGTCAGCGCCGCGTGGATGCGTTGCGTCGACGGCCTGTGCCGCCAGTCCCCCCGTGCCCGCTCGACCTGGGCGGCGGTGAGGGTCCATCCGCTCTTCCCGTTCAGTCGCCACCGGCGGGCGCGGCCGTGGGGGGCGGTGCGGACCGTCGCCAGGTGGCGCCGCTGCACGTTGCGGACGACGACGATGGGCTGCTCCATCACGCCATCGGCCACGCGCAGTCGCCGGGCATACAAGGTGTTGCGGGCGTTGCCGTGGTTGTCCGGCGTCAGGTAGACGGTGAACTCCCGGCTTCCGGGGACCTCGTCGCGGTCGCGGACGAGTTCGGAGGCGACGCGCGGAATGAGCGCCTCGCGGTCGGCGATGATGAGCCCGGACAACGCCATCGAGCACAGCACGATCGGCCAGACTACGCGGTGCAGGCTGACCCCGGAGGCCAGCATCGCCGTCAGCTCGTTTGTGTGGTTCATGCGCGCCAGCGTGAACATGGCGCCGAAGACCACGATGATCCCGCCCAGCTCCGTGAAGTAGACGAGCGATTTGTAGGCGTAGTACCGGGTGATATACCCGCCCAACTCGCCGAAGGGCAGGCCCAGTTTGGCGAACTCGTCCATGTTGACGAACAGGTCCGCCACCACGCGCAGCGACATCAACGCCACGAACCACAGGGCGGTGGCCGCCAGGAAGCTCCGCACGATGTAACGGTCCAGCATCTTCATGGTCGTCTCCGGCTACCGCCGCGCCAGGTGGGCGTAGATCCAGATGCACCCGCCCAGCAGCAGCGCTACGCCGGCCCAGATCACCCCCACGCCCAGCAGCAGGGGCAGCTCCCGGTTCCGGGCCATCTCCTTGCCCATCAGGATCATCACCAGCACCACGGCCGCGGGGATCACCGACAGGACGAAGGCGCTGAGCAGGTGCCCGCCGCGAAACACGACCCCCAGCGCCGCCCCGAACGCCACCAGGAGGAAGCAGCTTGCCGCGTACGACAGCCGCAGGTTCAGCTCGGCGATCAGCTCGGCGCGCTGCGTGCGAATCTCGCGCCGCAGCCAGTCGATCCGCGAGCGAATGTTCTTATTCCGGGTGATCGTGTGCTCGGGGTCGAGTAACTGGCCCAGCGTGATGCGCTGCGCGTCCGCCAGGTGCGTCCGCGCAACGGACCCGTGCACGATCCATTCATCACGCCCCGTGATCTGCCCCCCGCCGGGGGGTTGCAGCTTCGCGTCGGTAAGTACGATCGACGCGCGGGTCCGGTCGGTACGCGGGTCATAGTCCGTTTCGATGCGACCGGCGGAGGCCGTTGCCGCCTTCGGAAGCACCGCGCGCCAGGGCGTGGAAGCAAGGGCGCCGCCCGGCCCGGCGCAAGCGGCCAAATCGAGTTGACCGCTCCATGCGGGCCGCTCCGGATCCGTCTCGAGGAAACTGACGCAGACGGGGCGGTCGCCGTCGGCGCGAAGCTCCACGCTCCCGGAACCGGTGGGGCGGGCGACCGGTGCCTGCAGCACGTACGTCCGTCCGCCGGAGGAGAACTGCCAGCTTCCCCCGTCAGCGAGATCCTCGGCGATCTGCGCGCAGAACAGGTCGTGGGCGATCAACCGTCGCACCTCGGCGAGCTTCCGCGCCACGACCGGGACGATCGTCGGGTCCCGAACGCCCCGGTGCAGCTTGGCGAGCGTGTAGTACCGCGGTTTGTCCTCCATCGGATTGGGAAGCTCCATCGGCGGAATCGCCTGTCGCTCCGCCGTGCCGCTGCGCTGCCCCAGCCCGCCCGTGGCGCCGATGACGTCCACGGCGAGGTAGTGGACGCCGTACTCCGTGGTGAAGAAGTGCGGCCGGGCGCTGTCGACGGCGACCACGGCGGGGGACTTGCCGTCCCCCCGTCGGTAGATCGCCACCACCTCCCGCAGGACGTGGGCGTCGGCGTCCGGGCGGGCGCGCAGGATGAGCT
>JBMCUM010000185.1:0-4393 GCA_048622595.1 Planctomycetota bacterium
TTACCGTCGGAACAAGAAGACGAACTCATCAAGGTCTTCCCCGATGACGACTTAAAAGCAGAGCCACGATCGCTGGTTGAAATCGATCACAGCTTGATCAAGGTGTGTTCAAAGCACTTTTGACAGGCCTTTCGCCTGTACGTGGTCTACGACGGCAAGGATCGGGAACGCGTCATTTCGAAGCTGAAGGAGACAGTTAGTGAGTGGTAACTGTGGCGTAGAGTAAGGATAGGCGCCGTAAGGCACAGCCCTCGGTGAGGACAAGAACCGCCCGACGAAAGACAGCGGAAACGATTTGCTCAACACAAAGCTCACGAAGGACGTCACGAGCACAAAGGCAAACGGACAACGATGTAATTCCACGCGTCCCGTCCGGGGTCGCTTGTGAGCTTTATGCTCTCCGTGTTATCCGATAGGCCTTCCCCACTTGAGCGACGCGCACCGGCTCAGGCCTCGGCCTTCATGGGGCGCGTCATCAGGTCGTGAATCGCCGTGACCGGCGGCGTGCCGGCGAACAGCACGTCATGGACCGCGCGGGTAATGGGCATCTCCACGCCGGCACGCTCGGCCAGTCCGAGCACGCTGACGGTGGTGTCCACGCCCTCGACGACCGACTCGGTGGCGCCCAGCGCCTCGGCGCGCGTCTTTCCGCGACCGATTGACTCGCCGAACGAGCGGTTCCGCCCCACCGGGCAGATGCAGGTCGTGACCAGGTCGCCCACGCCGGCCAGGCCCGCGAATGTCTCGGCCCGCGCGCCGAGCGCCACGCCCAGGCGGGTGATTTCGACCAGTCCGCGGGTCAGCAGCGCCGCCTTGGCGTTGTCGCCGGCCTCCAGCCCGTCCAGGATGCCGGCGGCGATGGCGATGACGTTCTTGGTCGCCCCGGCAAGCTCCACGCCCGTCAGGTCCGGGTTGGTGTAGACGCGGAAGTAGGGGCGCATGAACAGGCACTGCACGCGCTCGGCCAGGTCCGCATGCTCGGAAGCGACGACCACGGTCGCCGGTTGACGTCGCACCACCTCCGGAGCAATCGACGGGCCGGAAAGCGCCGCCAGGGGGCGGTCGCTTCGGTCCGCGTCGAGCACGTCTCGCAGGATCTGCGTGGGGCGCAGCAGGGACTCTCGCTCGATGCCCTTGGCCACCGAGCAGACGGGAAGATCCGTCGGGCAGGCGGGCGCCAGGCGGCGCCAGACGCGGCGGATGAATTGCGTGGGCACGGCGCAGACGGCCAGGTCGCACCCCCCCAATGCTTCGGCGTCGTCGCCGGTGACCGCGACCGACTCGGGCAGACGCACGCCTGGCAGAAAACGGCGGTTCTCGCGCGTTCGGGCCAACTCGGCCGCCGCGTCGCGAAACGCCGACCACATCCGCACGTCGCAGCCGTTCTCGGCGAGCATGATCGCGCACGTCGTGCCCATCGCCCCGTCGCCGATGATGGAAACGCGCGTCGCCATGTCCCAGAGCGTAGCGTCGCGCGGCGTGAGTGTCCACGGAGGGCGGCGGCGCGCGGTGCTCAGTGGATCGGCTTCTGCCCGTGTCGGCGGCGGAGCTCCTGCGCCGCGGCGAGCAGGTGACGGTCCGACCGCAGCAGACGCACGAGGTTGCTCGTGGCGATGCCGATCGCGCCGGCCGCCTCGGACAGCCGCCCCTCGTGGGCGTCGAGCAGGTCCAGCGCAATCGCCGCGACCGGCCAGAACCGCCGGTTCTTCCGCCCGACCTGGAGGCGCGGACGGGCGCCGCGTCCGCCCTTGTGCCCGCGGACGAGGCAGTGGCGGACCACGGCCGGCGGCTCGCCCGCCGGTGGAGCGGGGGCCCGCACGTCGCAGGCGAGCTTCTGGCGCAGTCGCGCCAGTGCCCGGCGGCGGTTCTCGTGCTGGTTGCGGCGCTCCTCGGCCTGGGCGACGATGCCGGTAGGTCGGTGGCGCAGGCGCACGGCCGAGGAGACCTTGTTGCGGTGCTGCCCGCCGGGACCGGAGGCGCGGTACGTCTCGGCGTCGCAGGACGCCAGCAGCTCCTCGTCGCCGCACAGCAGGGATGCGTCGCGGTCGGACATGGGTTCATCGTATCGGCCGCGGCGCCGGGGCGTCTACCGCGAGCCGCCGGGCGCGTACTCGGCGAACAGGCGCCCCCACGGGCTTTCGCGCAGCCAGCGGCGCACCACGCGCCGCCCGCGGATGGGGTACCACAGGCGGTCGTGATAGATCGCCGAGGCGAAGATGAACAGGTAGACGATCGGCGTGTGGAACATCAGCCGCTGCAGCCAGCGCATGGGCCCGAACCAGAACAACCGTCCGACGCGCCCGGCGGCGTTGTTTCCGGTGTGGAAGCCCCAGCGCTCGGCGGCGGCGTCGCCGTCGCCGACGACGTCGATCTCGTCGAACCGTCCCACGCCCAGCCCGCGCTCGTGCGCCAGGCGGATGCAGGGGTGGTCCATCGGCTCGAAGCCCATCATCGTCGCGGCGACGGCGTCGATTGCGACCGGGTCGGCCGAGGCGAGGATCACGTCCTTCTGCACGGGCGTCATGGTCCGCGGTCCCGGGCCGTTGCCCGCCGTCGTCCCGTCGGTGACCACGAACAGGGACGGGTGGATTTCGCGCTGGATCGCCAGCAGGTCCACCAGCGTTTCGTGGATGCGGGAGTGGCAGTAGTGGCGTTTGTTGTCCAGCAGTCCGCCGAAGGCGTTCTTCATCGCACCGGTCATGTTCGTGTAGATGTGGCACTTGACGGTGGGCAGGTGGACGACGTTGCGCCCGCGGAAGAAGTCGGGAATGCGGATCCCGTCGGGGAAGATCTCGTCCAGCACGAGCATCTCGGCGTCGGGGCGGTAGACCTCCCACCGCATGTCCTGGCGGCGGAAGTTGTAGAGGATGGGCACACCGTAGTGCTCGCAGACCGGGCGCTGCTTGTTGATCCGCTCGCCCCGGGCGGCGCTGGTGACCACGGTCTCGTTCTCCACACAGACCAGGTCGGTCAGCCCGGCGTCCCGCAGGCCCAGGATCGTCCCCTCCAGCTGCCAGGGGGTCGTGTTCGCCCCCGGGTACAGCAGATGCCACGACAGGTTGTTCTTGAGGATGGTCTGGACGCCGGCATCGAGGGTCTCGGCGGCCCCGGCCAGACGCATGCCGCGGCGGATGTCGTCCACGACGGTTTCGGGACGGGTTCGGATGACGGCGACGGTGGCGCTCATGGGCGGATGTCCAGGACGTCCCGCACGGCCGGCGCCGACCCGTAGCGGATGACCACCGCCGTGACGACCGCGTAGACGATCATGACGGCCCAGATGACACGGTCGCGAAGCAGCACGCTGACCGGGTCCGCGCCGGTCCTGCGGGTGGCGCGATTGTAGCGAAACATCCCGTAGACGACCAAAGGGATGGTCCAGACCAGGTGCGCCGAGCCCACCCCGCCCGGGCCGACCGTTCGCGGCGCGAGGCAGTACAAGCTGTAGGTCAGGATCGCCAAAGCCGTCGAGACCGTCAGCATGTGTTCCAGGTCGTCGCGTGTGTATCCGCGGTGGGCCGGTCGTGAGGCGGCGGCCTCGACCGCCCCGCCGGTCTCCAGCTCGCTGCGCCGCTTGGTCAGGGCGATGAACAGGCACAGCGTGAACGTGCACACCACCAGCCACGGGCTGATCGGCACTGCGATCGCGGACGCACCGGCCATCGCCCGCAGCACGAATCCCAGCGCGATGACGATGACGTCGACGATCGCGCGGGACTTCAGCCAGAACGAGTAGACGGTGCTCAGCGCGACGTAGCACAAGGTCCAGAACATCAGGCCCATTCCACCGAGCGGACCTGCGCCGAGCGTTCGCACGGTCAGCGCAGCGGCCACGGTCAGACCTGCCGCATAGAGCAACACCCCGGCGGTCACGGCTGCGGGGACCGACAGTCGCCCGGAGGCGACCGGGCGGTGGCGCTTCCGCGGGTGCGCCGCGTCCCGCTTCCGGTCGACCACGTCGTTGATCAGGTAGGTGGCGCTGCTCAGCAGGCAAAACGCCGCGGCGGCCGCCAGCGCTACACCCCACGTCAGCGGCTCGGTGAACCGCTGGGCGAACAGCACCGGCGCCAGGACGAAGGCGTTCTTGATCCAGTGCCCCGGGCGGAGCGCCTCGCCGAGGGCGGACAGGCCGCGCGGTCCGTTGGTCGTGTCGGTGTCTGAATCGGCCATGTCTTCGGGCGCCGCGCGCGGTTTGCCTGTCGCCGGGCCGCCGCAACGCCGATACGATATGCGCCGATGGTCTCGACGCTACGCAATTCCTATCGTCCCGAAACGCCCGCCGGCTCCATCAAAGGGCTGTGGGCGGCGTGCTTTCTCGGCGCGGCGCTTCTGTATATCCTTACGAGCCAGCGGGGCGTCAGTTGGCAGGACAGCGGGATGTTTCAGTGGCGGG
>JBMCUM010000186.1:0-4353 GCA_048622595.1 Planctomycetota bacterium
GGAGGAAGCCCGCGCCGCGCTTCCGCGCCGCCAGCCACTCGTCCCGCCGCACGCGTCCGTCGTCGCCGGCGATCGCGGCGAAGGCCTGTCGTGCGGCCTGGCGCCCGGCGAGCATCGTCGTGAGCTGATCGGCGGAGCGCGGCCCGTGTCGGTCCCAGATGGGGATGAGGGTCACGGGCTCGCCTGCGCCAGCGCGGGCGGCGACGCGCGGGTTGACCAGACGGTGTTCGGGCGCCGGGACGAGCTGGTCGGCGAACACCGGGGACGGCCCGACGCCGGCCGAGAAGGGATTGTCCCGCCCGTCGAGCTTGATCAGCGGTCTGGAGTACAGCGGGAACCGCATCGCCAGGGGCCAGTGCGGATCGCACCGCTCCCCGTAGCAGCACCCGTTGAGCGTGCATCCGGCCCGCCCGAACGCCAGGCCGATCATCAAGCTCGGCGCGATGATGTCCAGGTACCGGCGGATGGGCAGCCGCCGGCGGCGCAGGAAGATCAGCACGACCGCGCCGGCCAGGACGACCCCGCCGTAGTAGATCAGCCCGCCGGAGGTGATGTTGATCATCTCGGAGACGGGGTTGGGGCTTTGGGCGAACTGCTCGTAGTTCTCGATGATGTAGGCGATGCGGGCGCCGATGACGCCGGCGACCAGCGCCAGCAGCCCGCAATGGGCGACGTTGCGCGGCGGCTCCCCGGCGCGCCGCGCCGTGCGCTGGGCGATGGAGATCGCCGTCAGGAACCCGAACACCAGCATCAGCCCGTACCCGAACACCCGCAGCGAAACGTCCAGACCGAACAGCTCCAACCGGCCGAAATCCACGATGATTCGCTGCATGGGCGCCCCGGCGGCTTGGCGATGCTTCCGTTAGCGGGTCTCCGTGATGCGGTTGTCGGCATCCACCAGCGCGATCCGCGCAGCGGCGCCGGCCTCGTCGTCCGTCATGTACCCGAACGCCATGACGATGACCTCGTCGCCGACCGTCACCAGCCGCGCCGCGGCGCCGTTGACGCAGATCGTTCCGCTGCCGCGGTCGCCTTCCATGACGTACGTCTCGAACCGGGCGCCGTCGGTCATGTCGGCGACCAGGACGCACTCGCCCGCCACGAGCCCCGCGGCGTCCATCAGGTCGCGATCGATGGTGATCGACCCGACGTAGTCGACCTCCGCCCGCGTCACCGTCGCGCGGTGAATCTTGGATTTCAGCACCTTCCGCAACATGTCACTGTGGGTTC
Organism: Planctomycetota bacterium; assembly: GCA_048622595.1. Taxonomy (GTDB): domain Bacteria; phylum Planctomycetota; class Phycisphaerae; order SM23-33; family SM23-33; genus JAGXKT01. Next base: position 1,231 of record JBMCUM010000186.1, read on the forward strand.
TACGACGGCCGTGCCGTCTTGGTTGTCTGATGCTTCGCCGGGTGTGCTTCGCCGCTGCGTCACGCCGCGCGACGAACGAACCACCGGGTTCCGGGTTTGCCAGCGGCTGCGGCGTTCATTTTACGTCCCGGACGCCCCGCGTTCCACCCGCACGTTGTCGATCAGTCGGGCCGGTCCCAGGCGCACCGCCGCGGCGATCACCACCGGGCGGTCCGTCCGCTCCACGTCGGCGAGCGTCTCCGGGTCGACCACGCGAACGTAGTCGATCTCGCCGTCCGGGGCGCCGGCGCGCAGGCGGTCGCGCACGGCGGCGACGACCTCCCCGGCTGGCGGGGCCGAGGCGGCGATCACCCGCTCGCCTTCGCGCAGCGCGCCATACAGCGCCGGTGCCTGGCGGCGCTGGTCCGGGTTGAGGTAGCGGTTGCGGCTGGAGACCGCCAGCCCGTCGGTCTCGCGCACGGTGGGGCAGACGACCAGCTCGACGGGGAAGTCCAGGTCCGCCACCATCCGCCGGAGGATCGTCGCCTGCTGGTAGTCCTTGGCGCCGAAGTACGCCCGGTCCGGCGCGACGATGTTCAGCAGTTTCGCCACCACGGTGCACACGCCGTCGAAATGCCCCGGGCGGCTCGCGCCGCACAGCGTCTCGCTCAGCCGCGCCACGTGAACCGTCGTCAGCGACCCGCCGCGGTACATCTCGGCAGCGTCCGGGGCGAAGACCAGCTCCGCGCCGCGGGCCTCGCACCCGGCCACATCCGCCGCCTCGCTCCGCGGGTAGCTCTCGTAGTCCTCGCCCGGGGCGAACTGCGTCGGGTTGACGAAGATGCTGACGACGACGAAGTCCCCGGCCGCGCGGACGCGGTCGATCAGCGAGAAATGCCCGGCGTGCAGGGCGCCCATCGTCGCAACGAGCCCGACGCTGCGCCCGGCGGCGCGGGCTTCGCCCACGGCCTGGCGCACTTCGGCGATGGTGCGTACGGTTTTCATAGGACTGTCTTCTCGCCCGCCAGCTCGCGGCGCACCTGCGCGGCGATGGCATCGAGCGTCTCGGCGTCGCGGAAGTCCGCCTCCTCGGCGCTGAGGCGCAGCGCGGGGCAGCCGGGCGGCGCCTCGGCCAGGCAGGCGTCGCGCAGCGCCTGGAGCAGCCCGCGGTCGATGGAGCGCTCGAACCGTCGCCCGCGGCGGGCGATGCGACGCGCCAGCTCGTCGGCGCCGGCGTCGACGCCCACGAGCAGATCGGGCGGCTTGACCAGCGGCTCGACACGCCGCGCCAGCCGGTCGTACAGCTCCCAGTCCTCCCCGTCGAGCTGCCGCCGGGCGTACATCCGGTCGTGGCAGAAGCCGTAGTCGCTGACGCGCAGCCCCGCCTCAGGCCAGGTCGCCAGCGCCAACTGCCCCACGCGCGACATGAGGTAGTACAACTGCGCGGGAAGCTTCGCCGACGCCTCGCCGGCGTACGAGGCCGCCAGAAACGGGTTCCCCGCGTAGTCCTCGTAGATCACCTCCGCGCCGAGGCGCGCTGCCAGGGCTTCGGCGAGCGTCGTCTTTCCCGCCGCCGGCGGACCGATGATGCTGACCAGCGTGGCGCTCACGGTTGGTCCCTCAACTCGGCCAGCAGGCGGGCGACGGTCTTGTCGAGCACCGGGTGCCGCGCCCGCGGGGCGATTTGCGCCAGCGGGCCCAGAACGAAGCGCCGCTCGTGCATCCGCGGGTGCGGGACAGTCAGTTCGTCGGTGGCGATCATCTCGGCGTCGTACAGCAGCAGGTCCAGGTCGCACGTCCGCGGGCCCCAGCGCGTCTCCCGCGACCGGTCCCGCCCCAGCGCCGACTCGATCCGCTGCAACGCCGCCAGCAACTCGCGGGCGGACAGCTCGGTGGTGACGCGCACGGCCGCGTTCAGGTACGCCCGCTGATCCGCGGGTCCGCCGACCGGGCGGGTGCGGACGAACTGGGAGACGCGCCGCACGTCGGTGCGGTCGATCTCGTCGATGCGTTTGACGGCTTCCAGGAGCGTGGCGGCGCTATTGCCGACGTTGCTGCCTAGGGCGATGTAGGCGGTGTGGGAGGACATAAGGACCCAGCCGGTTCTCCGCCGCCATTTTCGCCGAACCGGGCCGAATCGCAAGCCGGCGCGGCGTCATGGCCGTGTCAGTGGTCTTGCGTCGCTGGTCCCTCCGTCGTGTTGTTCCAGTGGATCTCCAGGCGGTCGATCTCCACGCGGACGTACCGCCCGGTGAGCGTCTCGTCGCCGGCCGGGGTGGCGTCGGTCATCCGCAGCAGCCCGAAGTCGATCACCACCGGCATGATGTCCCGCACGCGCCCGAACCCGACGTAGGACCATCCGCGGACGGGCTCCAATCGCTTGCGACGGCTGGGGTTTTCTTCCACCGCCCGGGACCATGAGAAGCCCTCCGCTGCCACGTAGCTGAACTTCACGCCCTCAAGCACGCCGGGCGTGGCGGGCGCGCCGGGGCGCGACACGTTGTCGCACACGACGAGAAGGTGCCCGTCGACCCAGACCTCGGCGCGCCGACCCAGCCCTTCGGTGTGCTCCATGCGGACGTTCATACGACAGGTCCTAGGATAGAGGTCTTAGGTCCCAGGCCTTAGGGTTTCGGGTCTGAGGTTTGAAGGATTCTTTGCGGTTTAGTCAGAATGCACGCTTCCTGCGAAGCCGCTGGCGGCTTCGCGACAAGCGAACGGTTTCCTGCGGCACTTCGCGACGCGGCGGAATCTCCAACCCCAGTCCCAAGACCAGACCTTACCCCTGTAGTGACGCAATTCGCTCCACCGCCTGGCGCAGCACGTTGTCCGGATAGGTCAGCGAGATGCGGAAGAATCCCTCGGCCGCCTCGCCGTACCCGCGCCCCGGCGTGACCATCACGCCGGTCTTGTCCAGCAGGTCGGCCACGAAGGCGCCGCTGTCGCCGGCGTAGGCCTCCGGAACCGGCGCCCAGATATAGATCGTGCCCCGTGGCGCCGCGAGGTTCCACCCCGCGGCGTTCAGCGCCTCGACCACCAGGTCGCGCCGGCGCTGATAGACCGCGTTGACCTCCGGGAGGATGTCCTCGGCGTCGTTCAGCGCCTTGGCCGCGGCGAACTGCACCGCGCGCAGCGAGCCGTTGT
>JBMCUM010000187.1:0-4190 GCA_048622595.1 Planctomycetota bacterium
CGATGCCCGATCGACTCCATCAGCTTGCTGAACGCGTCGAACAGGTCCCACACCTGCGCATCGGCGAGGTCCACCTCGTCGTCGTCCGCCTCCGGCCGGGCCGGCGCCCGCGGAAACCGCAGCGCCTGCTGCTCGGCCGCCTCGGCGAGGTCGCCCGCGGCGTCCTTGAAGGCCTTGTATTCGAGCAACTGGCGGACCAGCTCGGCGCGGGGGTCGAGCGCGTCGGCGTCCCCGTCGCCTTCGAGTGCCTCGGGGGCGGGCAGGAGCATCCGCGTCTTGATCTCCATCAACTGCGTCGCCAGCACGAGGAACTCACCGCCGAGGTTCGGGTCCAGCGCCTTGAGCAGGTTGACGTACTGGAGGTACTGCTCGGTGATCCGGGCGATGGGGATGTCGTGGATGTCGACCTCCTCCCGCCGGATGAGATACAGCAGCAGGTCGAGCGGTCCGTTATACACGTCGAGCTGGACGCGGTAGTCGGTGTCCATCGCGGCGCCAGCGTAGCAGGCGCAGCGCCCGGCGACGAGAGGTTTTTCGGCGTCGCGCCGCGCGGACGGGCGGGATTTTCGGGCGAATCCGTGCGATTGGCGGCTGACGCCGGTAGGATTCCCATGGAGACGCGCCGGACGCCCGGCGTGCGGATCATCGCCGAACATCAAGCGAAAGGCACGACATGGCCCAGGCCGAACAGAACAGTACCGTCAAGGTTCACTACACCGGCAAGCTGGAAGACGGGACGGTCTTCGACAGCTCGCGCGACCGCGAGCCGCTGGAGTTTCAGGTCGGTCAGGGGCAGGTCATCCCCGGCTTCGAGCAGGCCGTTGAGGGCATGAGCCCCGGCGAGACGAAGACGACCACCGTCGCGCCGGACAACGCCTACGGGCAGCGGCGCGACGACATGGTCGCCTCCGTACCGAAGGACAACCTGCCTGACGACCTCGATCCGGAGGTAGGTCAGCAGCTCCAGGCCCGCGACTCCGAGGGGCAGACCATCCCCGTCCGGATCACCGAGGTGGGCGACGACGCGGTGACGATCGACGCGAACCACCCGCTTGCCGGTCAGAAACTGACGTTCGACATCGAGATGGTCGACGTGCAGTAGGCCCGGCGGCGGTCAGTCCAGCCGCTCGACGTAGACGTAGTACGCGCCGCACGCGTCGTCGCCGTCGGTGAACCACGCGTCCAGGGCGGTCCGCTCGCAGGGCTCGAGGTCGACCTCGAACGTCGCCTCCATGTCGCCCGGCGCGACGGGGCGCGTCCACTCCGCCCCGGCGATGCCCAGCCGCGCGCCTGTGGGGTGGATCGCCGCGTGGGGACCGTCCGGCGGGGCGTAGATATGCCTGCGGGCCTCGTCGGCGTCCACGTCGGCGTCGACGGGAAGGCCCAGTTCCTCCGGCCACCGGCGCAGGCGGAACCGGTACCGTCCGGCGCGGGCGACGCGGACCGTCCACTGCCCGGTGCTCCTTTTGGCCTGGACGATGTGCGTCTGATGCCACGCCACGTCGCCCATCACGTCCATCGCGTCGAGGCGCGTCGGGTTCTCGGCGTCGTGGCCGATGACGATGGGGCAGTACTCGCGCATCCGCGGCGCGACGCTCCGGTACCACCGCTGGTAGGCGCCGCGGAGCCGCTCGACCACGTCGGGATGCTCGTCGGCGACGTCGGCGCGCTGGGACGGGTCGGCGGCGATGTCGTATAGCTCCCGCCCGCCGACGAGGCGCCAGCGGCGCGTCATCGCCGCGCCCTTCCACATGTCCGGCGGCTCGGTGCCCTGGTGATTGTGCAGGAAGTGCACGCGGTCGTCGTCGAGCCTGTCGGCCTGTCCGCGGAGCAGCGGGGCGATGCTCACGCCGTCCGGCGGGTCGCCCTCGGGCGCGGGCAGGTCGCACAGGTCCACGAAGGTCGGCAGCAGGTCCACGTCGAGGCACATCTCGGTCACGGCGCGCGGGGCGGTCAGCGCCCCGCCCGGCCAGCGGAGCAGGAACGGGACCTTGTGCCCGCCGTCGTAGAAGCTTCCCTTCATCCCGCGCAGGTTCGCGTTGTACCCGCCGGTCTCGTGTCCGGTCTCGTCCATGTGCGCCGAGGCGCTGGACCCGTTGTCCGTCATGAACACGAGGATGGTGTCGTCCTCGATGCCCAGCTCGGCGAGCTTCGCGCGGAGCTTGGCGAAGTTCTCGTCGATGTTGGTGATCATCCCGTAGAACGCCGGTTCGCGGATGCCCGCGATGTCCTCGTACATCCGCCGGTATTCGTCGGCGACCAGGTACGGGCTGTGCGGGGCGTTCGTCGCGACATAGCAGAAGAAGGGCTCCCCGGCGGTCCGCTCGATCCACGCCATCGCCTGCTCGAACCAGACGTCAGTGCAATACCCGGTGTGCTCGACGGGCCGGCCGTTGTGGAAATACGTGTCGTCGAAGTAGTTGTTGCCCCAGAAGTCCGGGGTCTGCCCCACGCCGCCGCCCTTGTGGGCGACCACGTGCTCGAAGCCGCGGTCCTGCGGGCGGAAGGGGTAGTTGTCGCCCAGGTGCCACTTGCCGAACATGCCCGTGCGGTATCCCGCCGCGGCGAACAGGTCGCCCAGCGTGGTCTCGCGGGCGTCCAGCAGCGACCGCCCCCAGCAGGTCGCCCAGGCGCCGTTGTAGGCCGGGCGGTGCCCGCTCATTATCGCCCCGCGCGTCGGCGTGCACAGGGGCTGGACGTGGAAGTCATCGCAGCGGACGGCCTCGGCGGCGAAACGGTCGATGTTCGGCGTGCGCAGCCACGGGTTGCCCGTGCACCCGAGGTCCGGGTAGCCTTGGTCGTCCGTGATGACGAGAACGACGTTCGGTCGCGTGGGACGGTTCGGCGCGGGATCGTTCGGCATGGAAGCGCTTTCCTTTCTTTCGTGGGCTCCGCGGGGTTGACGCGGTGTTAGGCGGCGGTGAACAGCGGGTCGGCCGCGACGTTGAGCCCCACGTGCTTCGTGGTCACCAGCGCCCGCGCGGCGCCGAACGCCGCGCCGATGCCGACCTCCAGGGTGACCTTCTCGTTCGGCGCCCACTGGGCCCGCCCGCCGAAACGGCAGAAGCTCTCCAGGATCTCCGTCGAGGGCGTCCCGGGGTACCCCGTGCCCAGCGCCACGCCGCCGTGCAGCGCCGCCAGAGCGACGGCCTCGTTTCCGCTGAGAAGATGTCGCTCGCTCACTGCTGCGCTCCGCCGGAGTCTTCCGCGTCGTCGGTCGCCTCCAGGACGCTCGTCAGCCACTCCGGCGGGCGGACGACGCGTCCGGACGGGTCGGTGACGGCGTGAATCGTGTATCCGCGCACGACATCCCGAGCGCCGTCGGCGTGGGCGATGTTGACGTCGAACCGCACCCGCGCCCTTCCGCAGCGCCGCGCCGCTGCCGAGATATCGAGTGGATCATCGTAGCGGGCGCGGGCGAGATACGCAACGTGGGCCTCGATGACCGGCAGCATGATCCCGCGTCGCTCGACCTGGGCGTACGCCAGTCCCAGCCCGCGGAGCAACTCGGTGCGTGCCCGCTCGAACCACTCCAGGGCGCGGGCGTTGTCGATCGTGCCCATCTGGTCCGTTTCGCTGTAGCGCACGCGGAGTCGGCAGACGGTGCGCATCGCTGGTCTCGCCCGGGCACGCGGCATCGGTGAGGCGTACCTACCCCAACGCCCCCGGCGCGTCAAGGCGACGGCGATTGACGCGACGCCGCGGGCCCGGTACGCTGGTGCCAAACGGCACACACTGCCGGAGATTCCCATGCCCAGGATACCGTTCATCGTGCTCTGTGCGTCCCTCGCGGGCGGGTGCTGCGGGGTCGACGGGGCGCCCGCGCCGACCACGAGGCCGACCGCCGCTTCCGCCGCTGCGCCGGAATCCGCCGCGACGACGCGCCCGGCGCGCGGGGCGGTCATGGCCCGCGTCAACGGCGAGCCCATCGCCATGGACGCGCTGTACGACCTGCTGCTGTGCGGGCCCGGGCTGCAATATGCGCGGGAGCTGGTTCGCCACGAGGTGGTGTTCCAGGCGGCCCGCGAGAAGGGCCTGACCGTCACCGACGACGACCTCGAGGCCGAGCGCGAGCGGTTCCTCGAGACGATCGCGCCGCAGTTGGCCCCGGCCGAGCGGCAGCAGGTGCTGGCGCAGATCATGTCGCGCAAGCAGGTCTCGCAGAAGCAGTGGCGGATGATGCTGCGGGC
>JBMCUM010000188.1:0-4166 GCA_048622595.1 Planctomycetota bacterium
GTTGCGCGATCCGCCGCCGGTCGTATACTCCACGACGACCGCCACGGCGACGCCGTCCCGTCCCGTCACGCTCCCGCCGCCGCGGGCGACGGCGAAGCCGGAAAACCAGGACATCTCCGTCAGTCGGCGTTCGAGGTCGTCGATCCGTCCGTCGCCGTCAAGATCAGGCGGTGAGGCGGTCGCCGTCCCCGTCTTGCCGTAGACCTCCACGTCGGGAATCGGCGTGCCCGAGACATGGAAGGCCTTGTACGCCGTTCCGCCGCGCTCGTTGACCACCTTGTACATGCCCTCCCGGACGGCCTCGATGTGCGTCGCCGATATGCCCAGGTCCTCCTCGCGACGGTCGAACGCGGCCCCTTCGGCAACCACGCGCGGGGTGGTGACCATCCCGCCGCGGGCGATCGTCGCCATGGCCGAGGCGACGTGCAGCGGCGTACCGCCCAAAAACCCCTGCCCGATCGCGACCTGGCAGGCGTCGAAAGGTCGGGCGACGCGATAACCCGGCTTGTGCTCGGCAAGCCACCGGCGGGTAGGCACGTGGCCGGGCCTGGCGCCGGGCAGCGCGGGCGCAGCAGGCCGCGCGAAACCGAACCGCGCGAACCAGCGGCTCAACACCTCCAGCCCCACGCGCTGCCCGACGCTGTAGAAGTACACGTTGCAGCTATGCTTGATGCCGTCGACGACGTCCACCGGCCCGTGCCCGGGCATGCCGCGCGAATGCGTCCAGCAATGCAGGTACGTGTTCCCGACGCGCATCCGCCCGTTGCAGGTGAACTGCGTCCGCGGTGTGATCGGGCGAGCGAGCTGCGTCTCCAGCCCCGCAAGGGCCGTGATGGGCTTGGCCGTCGAGCCGACCGGGTAGCGCCGTTTGACGGCACGGTGCAGCAGCGGCAGATCGTCGCGGTCGCGCACCAGGTCCGGAAGCAGGCGACGATAGGCGTTCAGGTCGTAGACGGGCAGAGACACCAGCGCCAGCACCTCGCCGGTGGTAATGCGCACCACCGCGACCGCCCCAGTGGACGGGCGCCCGCCGCGCCACGAGCCCGTCGCGGCGTTGCGCTGCGCCGTCAGCTCGCGGAACAGGTCCGTCAACCGCCGCTGCAGCGCGATGTCGAGCGTCAGCCGGACGTTGCCGCCCGGCCGGGCCGGACGCTCCTCGACCACCTTCCGCCCGGAAACCGTTCTCTTGAGCTTGCGATACCCCCGCCGCCCGCGCAGCACCGCCTCGCACGACTTCTCGATCCCCGCCCGACCGATGCGGTCGCCGGCGAGATACTCGCGGAGCTTGTCGCCCGGCGAATGCGTCGCCCGGCCGTTCCGCTCAAGATCCTCCGCGTTGACCTCGTTCGTGTGACCGATCACGTGGCACGCCAGCTCGCCGTACGGGTACGTTCGAACGTGACCCGGACGCACCTCGGCGCCGACCATTTCACCCAGGCGCGCCTTGAGCTTCGCCGCGTCCTGCTCGTCGAGCCCCGTCAGGACGGGATGCGCCTGGTACTCCTCCCTCACAGCCGTGCCGACTATCCGGCGGATGCGCCGCACGCGGCGGACGATGGTCTGGGCCTTTTCGGCGAGCTCCTCGCGCGACACGCCGCCGATCTGCGACGCCAGGCGCCACGTCGCCTCCTCGCGGGCGCGGTAGATCTCCTCGGCCCGCCGCATGGAAACGCCGCGCTCGCGCTCAATCCGGCGCTGGCGGTCGAGCACGTACCCGCGATCGCCCGTCAGGAAGCGATAGTCCAGGCACAGCTCGAAACACGGCTTGTCCAGGGCGAGAATGCGCCCCTTGCGGTCGCGAATCTCACCGCGAGAGGTGAACAGCAGCTTCACGGACCGCAGCGCGGCCGCCGCCTCACGGCGGTAGGCCGTGCCGGCGACGAGCTGGAGATGCCCCAGCCACGCGACCACCACCAGGAAGACCGCGCCGATGAGCCCCACGAAGATCCACATTCGCCGCTTGTACATCGGTGTACTCCGCGTCGTTTCGTTCTTGCCGCGCGCCCGCTATGCGCCCAGGCGCCCCGGCGCCGGCACCACCAGCCAGCGCTCGCACCGCTGGAGCCCGGCGCCGACCAGCGGCATCGCCACGGCCGTGTATATCGACACGCCGATCGCCTGGTACAACATGCCCCGATAGGCGGACCACGTCGTCTCGCCGGCCGTCAGTAGCGCCTGCGCCGAGACCCAGATTCCGTGCCCCAAGAGGCAGAACCCCAGCGCCAGAACCGCCTGTGTGAGAATCCGCTCGCGAAACAGGGCCTCGCGCACGCGGAACACGACGGCCGCGGCGAGCACGTAGGCCATCGGAAGCAGCCCCAGGACCATCTCGCCGCCGGGACCGCCGGCGACGGTCAGGTCCAGCGCCACCCCGAGCGCCAGGGCGGCCAGCAGCGCATCGCTGCGGCTGCGGGTGCGGAGCGCGATGAACACGGCGAGCGTGGCCGGCAGGTCGGGGCGCACGCCGCCGAAGGCGAACCCGCCGATCCGCACCAGCCCCACGAGAGTGGTCTGAAGCAGCACCGCCACGTAGGTCGCCATGGCGAAAACCACCCAGCGCATCACAGTCTCTCTTTCGGGCGGAGCGGCTTGACGATGTAGACGCGGCGCAGCGCGTCAAGGTCGGCCGCCGGCTCGACGCGCAGTCGCACGAAGCCGGCGTGCCCGACATCCTCGCTCACCTCGGCGACCTTGCCGACGAGCAGCCAGGCCGGCAGGTACGCGCCCGGTCGGGTGATCACCACGTCACCGGGCAGGACGTTGTGATCGGAGCGGACTTCTCGCACCAGAACACTGCTGCCGTCGCGGGCGCCCTCTGCGATGGCCTCGATGGGCGCGTTATTGCGCGGGCTCAGCGGAACGGATCGCGCGAAGCCCTCGCGTACGATCCGGACCTGGCGCGGGTTGTCCGGGTCCCGGATGATCCGGTGAACGTGAACCGCGACCCTGCAGCCGGGGTCCGTCACCAGCGCCAGTCGGGCGCCGAACGCCCACGTCTCGCTGATCCGTCCGACCAGCGCCTCGTCGCGGATGACGCCCCAGGGCTCCGGAAGCAGCGCTTTGGGGTCCCGCGTCAGCACATGGCGCGTGGTGACCGGCGCCCCGGCAAGCGCCCCACCGGCGCTACCGACGTTCACCGCCCCGCCCCGACCGTACGGCAACGACTGGCGCGCCACCACACGCGCCGGGATGAGTCTGTACGGAATGCCGCCGGGCGGGTCGGCCTCGAACAGGCGCGCGAACGTGCGCGCCTGGCGCAGGCGATCCTGCTGGTCCCTGAGGCGCTGCTCGAGGCCCGCGATGCGGGCCCGAAGGAAGTCCGCCTCCCGCCGCAGCTCCTCGTGGACGTCGGCGGAGACCATCTCCGGGCGCCCGACGCGCCGCCGGGCCGCCGTCGCCAGATACATGCTCGCATCGCCGAACGGCGCCAGCACCGAGCCCGCACCGGCGCGCACCACCCCGGCGACGCGCGGCAGAAAGGTCGTCACCGCCGCCGTCACCGCACACAGACACAGCAGACCCGCCAGAACCTGCTGTCGGGATAGTCGCAGTCGCCGTCGCATCGGATGCCGTCGAGCTCGACGGGGCCATGATACGTCCGCCGCACGGGAGGCACAACCGCCGCGGGCTCAGCCGCTCGCAACCAGGTCCCGCACCTCGTCGATCACCTCGCGGTCGTTGCGGCAGACCGGGACCTTGTGCTGCCCGCCCAGTTTGCCCCGCTGCTTCATCCACCGGTAGAACGTCCCGGACGGAACCGGCGTGACCTCCACCGGCCCCATGCCCAGGTCGCGGTCCCGCTTGACCTCGTAATCGTGGTTGAGGCGCTGGAGTTCGGCATCAACGGCTGCGGCGAAGGCCCCGACGCCGCCCTCCACCGGCGGCGTGTCGAACTCGACGACGTACTCGTGCGCCCCGACGGCGCGGTTTTCGTCGGGGTAAACGGGCCCGGCGATGAACTCCGTGACCTGGGCCTGCGTTCGCCGGGCGGCCTCGGCGACGGCGGCCGAAACCTGCTCGCCGATGATGTTTTCCCCGAAGGCGTTGATGAACTGCTTGTTGCGTCCGGCGAAGACCACCCGCGGCGGGCGGACGCTGGTGAACCGCACCACGTCCCCGAGGTCGTACGCCCACAGCCCCGCGCAGGTGCTCAGCACGACCGAGTA
>JBMCUM010000189.1:0-4158 GCA_048622595.1 Planctomycetota bacterium
ACAAGAAGGTCTTCCTCGTGGAGGACTCCATCGTCCGCTCGACGACGCTGGCGACGCTGGCCGAGCAGATCCGCCAGCGAGGCGGGGCTCGGGAGATTCACGTCCGGGTCGCCTGCCCGCCGATCGTCGCGCCGTGCTTCTACGGCATCGACATGTCCACGCTGGGCGAACTGTTCGCCCCGCGGTTCGCGCCCCCGATGTACGACGGAACGCCGGACGAAAGCATGCTGGCGCGCATGTCCGACGCCCTCGGGCTGGACTCGCTGCGCTACCTGCCCGTCGAGGACCTGGGCCCGTGCCTGCGAATCGACGGGAACAGTCTCTGTACCGGGTGCGTTACCGCCAAGTACCCCACGCCGTGGGGCGACGAGCTGATGGCCCGCGCCGAGAGCAATCTCAGCGCGGGCAAGAGCGGGCGAACGTACGAGTAGCCGCGCGCGTCACGCGGCGACCGTCGCGCCGTCGCCCAGCAGGTGCTCGACGAGGAGCGTATCGTCCGAGCCCAGCGCCTCGCGCCGCGCTTCGACCCACGCAAGAAGCGCCTCGACCACGTCCGGGTCAAACTGTCGGCCGGCATCGTCGGCGAGCATCGCCAGCGCCTCATCGACGCTCCGCGCGCGGCGGTAGACGCGATCGGAAGTGATCGCATCGAATGCGTCGGCGGCGGCGAGAATCCGCGCGCCCCGCGGAACGGCATCGCCCCGCAGCCCGTCGGGGTACCCGTTGCCGTCCCATCGCTCGTGGTGGTGTCGCACGAGGGGCAGCTCCCGCCGGAGAAAGTGCATCTGATCCAAAATGCGCACGCCGATCAGGGGGTGCTGCTCTATCACCCGCCGCTGCTCGTCGGTCAGGGGCCCGCGCTTGCTCAGGATTTCGTCCGGAACGCCGATCTTGCCGATGTCGTGGATCATCGCGGCCCGACGGATGACACCGATCTGCTCCGCATCGACGCCCATCCGCCCGGCGATGGCGACCGCGTAACGGACCACGTTGTCGCTGTGACTGCGCGTGTACTTGTCGCGGGCTTCGATCGCGTGGACCAGGGCCCATACGCTCTGAATCAGCACCTGCTTCGACCGCGAGGACATCTCCGCCAGGCGCGTCTGCAGGTCGGCGAGCTTTCGCCGGTCCACCCCGTCAGCCGAGACGTCCTCCCGGCAGGCGTACCAGGCGGCGATGCGGTTGCGACCGGTGCGCTTGGCCTCGTACAACGCCAGGTCGGCGCAGCGCACCAGCTCCTTGGCGCTGGTCTCATCGTCGGGGTCGTACTGCGCCACGCCGCCGCTGAGGTGGACGGCCCGTCCGCCGGGCACGGCAAGCTCGCCCGCGCGCAGGCGGAGGCGCTCGAGGACCTGCATGGCGTCGGTCAGGTCCGTCTCGGGCATCAGCAGGACGAACTCGTCCCCCCCGTAGCGGCACAGGACGTCCTGGTCGCGCGTCTCGTGCACCATCCCCTGGGCGAAGCGGCGCAGCACCTCGTCACCAGCGGCGTGGCCGCCGTCGTTATTGGTCGCCTTGAGGTCGTCCACGTCCAGCATCGCCACGCAGAACGGCCGGCTGTATCGCGCTGCGCGGCGGAACTCCTGTTCGAGCTGGTTCTCGAACATGCGCCGCGAACCCACGCCCGTCAGCGCGTCGGTCATCGCGTCGCACCGCGCCTGCTGGTACCGGCGAGCGTTGGTCAGGTTCGCGTTGAGGATCTGCCGCAGCAGCGAGCCCTTGTAGCGCAGCAGCTCGCGATCGTCCGTCGACTCCGCGCCCGGACCGCACATGCACAGGAAGCCGCCGGCCGGCGAGACCGCCTCCGCCTCCGCCTTCTTCCAGGCGTCGACCTCCAGCGGGACCAGCACGCGCAACCCGGAGGCGCCGCTGCTCCGGCAACACGGGGGCGGCTCGCCGGCGACCGCGGCGTCGTCGCCGGCGGCGCGGCCGGCGGCGCGGGGCGCCTCGCCAAGACGCGCATCGGCGCATGCGCAGCGACACCGATTGATCAGAAGGGGCTCGGATGTCCCGGCGTCGGTGAACAGCAACACGCTGCGCTCGGCGTCGAACAGTTTGGGCACCTCGCGCGTAACGAGTTCGACCACTTCATCGAAATCCAGACTCTTCAGGCACGTCGCCAGCATCGCCACCTGCTCGGCCGCGGCGCGCCGGGCGCGGTCGGCGCGCACCTCGTGGGCCAGAACGTCCCGGTTGGAGATCATCCCCGCAGCACGTCCGTCGCGGTCGACGACGGGCAGGTGCCGTACCTTCCGGCGGGTCATCAGTTCCTGCACCTGTTTCATGGGCGTCCCGTCGGCGCAGGACAGCGGGCGCGGCGTCATGACCTCGCTGACGCGAACCGACTGCGGAGCGACGCCCGCGGCGGTCACGCGGTTGATCACGTCCCGCTCGGACAGAATCCCCACCAGTCCGCCGGATGCGTCGACGACCACCACGGCACCGATGTGATTGGCGCACATCAACTCGGCTGCATGCTGGACCGTATCGTCGCGCGAGATGGTGATGACCCGGCGTCGTTGCCCAACGAGGTGCGACATGGCATTATCCCTTCGTCCTGCCGGAAGGCGGCACGTCGGCCGCAACCGCCTCATCGCGCCGCCGCAATCGTGACCGGAACCGGACGGCGCGACAGACCGCGGCTCGGGCGGTCCCGTCCGGGCAGGTGCGTCAGCCCTGCTTCGGCGGGACCAGCTTCATCCTGTCGCGGCGTACGCCGGCTTCGGCGGCTTTCTTCGGGCACCCATGTCGCCCGAAAGCTGGTATCGCCCTTCGCCGGCGCCCCCTTGAGCAAGAATTCCGATTAGCGCCAGCCGGCCGTCCACCCCCATCCACGGCGGAGGCGAAAACGGTTCCTGACCGCTTTCCCCCCTGGTCGACCCGCACGCCAGCCCTACTCTAACGCCACGGCCCGGAGTCGTAGCGGCTCGCCGTCAGGCACGTAGAACAGACGGTTGCCGCCCACCACGGCCGCCTGCGCCGACGCAGCCAACTCCGTCCGCTTGCCGTCCGGCCCGATGCGCTGAATTGTCGCACCAGCGCCGCCCTCGTCCGGGACGACCGCGATCAGCGAGCCATCGTTCAGCACCGCCACGGGCATGTGTTCCTTCACGTCCCGGACGACCTCGCCGTCAGGCAAGGACGAGATGCGCGTGCCCAGCATGTCAGGCGGCCCGTCGTCGTGCCAGCGCTGGCGCTGAATGGCGATTCGCCGCCCGTCGGGACTCAGTTCCGCTCCCCCGACTTCGTCCGAAGGGCCCAGTTCGCCCAGTACTTCGCCGTCAGCGCTTACAGCGCAGAGCGTCAGCTCTCCTAACTCCTCGCCCGAGACGACGCGGGAGGGGTCCGACGCGTCGCACGCGGCGATAAGGTACTCCCCGCCCGGTGCCGCGTGCATGACGAGGCCGCGGACGGGCAACTCCGTGGGCTCGTCCCCGGCCGGATCGTACGCCTCTACCGCCGCCGTCTCGCCCTTCATGCCCACGCCGCCGATGTACAGCTTCTCCTGGGACCACGCGGCCGTGAGCACTCGTCCATCGGCCAGCTTCCGCGCCTCGCCGCCGGCGGCCGGCAGGAGATAGGCGGTCTGGCTCATCCCGTGGGCTCTCCGTACTGCGATGAGCACCACATGCTTGCCGTCCGCGGACGGTCTGGCAAGGACGCCGAGCAGACCGGGCAGCTCAACCGACTCGAGAAGGGCCTTCTGTAAGTCGACCATCTCCCCCGTTGCAGTATTGAGCATCCAGCAACCCCCGCTTTCCATGCGGCGCGCCTCGCGGTCGTACCGCTCGATGTTGAAGCAGACCACGCCACCGGCCCGGCTAACCGCCGGGTCGCGGACGAACGAACCCGGCTGCTCCGATAGGCTCCACTCGTTGGCCTTCGCTCCGGGCTCCTCGCCTTCGGCGACTGTCCCATCGGGCCGTGGCTCCTCGGCCTGCGAATCCGAGTCGCAGCCAGCCACAGTCAACACCAGCCACCCGGCCAGGCACATGCAGAAGATACTTGCCAACCCCGTGATCTGTCGCCTTCGCAGATTCACCGTTCGCTCCCTTCATTCGACGCTGCCGAAAAACCCCTCGGCCGGACATCCTGCCCCGCTGCCGCCAATAGCTCACTTGGTTGGTTCGCTGGGCGTTGCCAACCACGCCTCACGCC
>JBMCUM010000190.1:0-4117 GCA_048622595.1 Planctomycetota bacterium
CTGATCGCGTACTTCGCGGTCCTGTGCGTGGCGCTGTGCGTGGCGATGGTTCTGATCGTCGTCAGCGTGATGAACGGCTTTCTCGATAAGATCGAGCAGGCCGCCAAGGGGCTCTTCGGCGACATCGTCATCTCCTCCAACAGCCGCGGCGGCATCGGGGACTACGAGCAGTTCATCGCCCGCCTCAAGCAGGAGATCCCGGACGTCGAAGCCGCCACGCCCTTCATCAACACCTACGGGCTGGTGCGCGTGCCCGACCAGGACTACCGCAAGGACGTGCAGGTCGTCGGGGTGCGCCTGCCGTGGGCGCCCGGCGGCGACGACGACGACAGCCCGATGGACTACTACACCGACGTGTCCACGTTCGCCGACGGGCTGTTCGTTCAGAAGGACATGCCGCACGCCGGCTTCGACCCGCCCCGCGAGTTGCTGCTGCGGCGCCTGGGGCAGGACATGGACCGCATCCGCCGGATCAGCGCCGACTACCCGGACGACCCGACCGTGCAGTCGGCCGTGCAGACGGCGGCGTACTTCCACAGCGCGGCGCGGCACATCCTGACGCAGCAGGAGTTCGCGCGGCGGGAGATCGACCGCCTGGAGGCGTTGCGCAAAGAGGCGATCGCCAGCGAGGGCACGGACGAGGAAGTCTTCCGGCTGAAGAGCGCGATCGTCGACCGCCTGGAGGTCATCACCGGCGAGACGCACTTTCCCGATCTGGATGTGCTGGAGCGGGAGTTCCACGGTATCACGTGGCAGGACGAGGGCGCCGACCTGACCGAGGCGACGGACATCGAGAAGCTGCGGAACTTTCTGACCGACATGATCCGCGCCCTGCGAACCAAACTGTACCGCGAGGCGGGGCGCCGGGTGATCCTCGGGGCGGGCATACCGGGCCTGAGCACCCGCGCGCCGGGCGGCGAGAACATTCGCAAGATCGCCCCGGGAAACACGATCGGGCTGTCGCTGGTCCCGCTGGGGCGCAAGTCAGTCTCCGGGGCGAGCATCACGCCGGTCTCGGCGTGGTTCACGGTGGTCGACGACGCCGAGACGGACGTCTCGACCATCGACCAGTCGTTCGTCTACATGCCGTTCGACACGCTCCAGGAGCTCAACCAGATGGGCGCCGAGCGAACCGCCGCCGGCGAGTTGATCCGCCCGAAGCGATGCAGTCAGATCTTCATCAAGCTCCGCCCCGGCGCCGGACAGGGCCCCGACCTGGCGCGGGTCGCCAACGAGGTGCGGCATCTGCTCGGGAAGTTCGGGCTGGACGATCGCGCCACGGCCGAAACCTGGCGCCAGCGCCACGCGCAGGTCATCGGTCCCATCCAGAAGCAGCGGACTCTGGCGGTGACGATGTTCGGGATCATCTCGCTGGTCTCGGTGGTGCTGATCTTCGTGATTTTCTACATGATGGTGGTCCAGAAGACCCGCGACATCGGCGTGATCAAGGCCATCGGCGGCTCGAACGCCGGAGTGGCGGGCATCTTCCTGGGCTACGGCGCGGCGATCGGACTGATCGGCTCGATTCTGGGCACCGTGGGCGGGTACTTCTTCGTCCGATACATCAACGAGATCCAGAACGTCATCGACCGCTGGTTCGGCTGGCGGGTGTGGGACCGGGACGTGTTCCTGTTCGAGCGGATCCCCAACGAGGTCAACCCGACCGCGGCCGGGGGGATCCTGCTCGGCGCCATCGTCGCGGGGCTGCTGGGGGCGCTGATCCCCTCGATCCGGGCGGCGCGGATGCAGCCGGTGGAGGCGCTGCGCTATGAGTAACGGCGGGGCGAACATGGCGGTTGTGGTCCGCAAGCTTCACCGCACGTTCCGCATGGGCAGGGAGCTGCTCCGCGTGCTGCGCGGCGTCAGCTTCCAGGTCCGCCGCGGCGAGTTCGTGGCGGTCGTGGGCGCATCGGGAAGCGGG
The DNA here is from genome assembly GCA_048622595.1 of Planctomycetota bacterium. GTDB lineage: Bacteria > Planctomycetota > Phycisphaerae > SM23-33 > SM23-33 > JAGXKT01. The sequence goes on from JBMCUM010000190.1 coordinate 1,922, forward strand.
AAGAGCACGTTGCTGCACCACATCGGGCTGCTCGACCGACCCGACCGGGGCCGGATCATCCTCGACGGCGAGGACGTCGGCGCCATGTCCCACACCAAGCGCAACGCCGTCCGCTGCCGCGACATCGGCTTCGTGTTCCAGTTCTATTACCTGCTTCCGGAGATGAACGTGCTGGAGAACGTCCTGCTGCCGGCCCAGGTGCGGTCGTCCACGGTCGGCTGGCTCGTCCGGCGCAAGGCGCTGCGCCGCGAGGCGATGTCGCTGCTGGAGCGCCTGGGGCTGTCCGAGCGGATCAAGCACCGCCCCCAGAAGCTGTCCGGGGGGGAGCGCCAGCGCGTCGCCATCGCGCGGGCGCTGATCAACCGACCCAAGGTCGTCCTCGCCGACGAGCCGACGGGAAACCTCGACAGCAAGACGGGCGACCAGATCATGGAGGTCCTCGGCGAGTTCCACCGCCAAGGCCAGACCCTGTTGATGGTGACCCACGACGCACACCTCGCCGACCGCGCCGAGCGCATCCTGCACCTTCACGACGGGCGACTCCAGCGGAAGTAGCCCTTCCCTCACGGCCCGCGGTCGCCGATAATATTGTTTTTGCCCCGCCGACGGGGCGAACCCTCATGACCGCGCCCGACACCACAACCGAGATGACGCTGGGCGAGCTCGCCGAGCACGTCGGCGGACGCCTCCAGGGCGACCCGCAGCGCACCGTCCGCGGCGTGGCGCCGGTCGACGCCGCCGGCGACGACGAGGTCAGCTTCCTGGCCAACGAGAAATACGAGCGCCACGCCGCCGAGACCCGTGCGGCGGCGCTGCTGGTCGCCAACGACTTCGACGCGCCCGTCGCGGACGGAACCGCCCTGATTCGCTGCGACGACCCCTACTATGCGTTCCGCCAGACGATGGTGGCGTTCCACGGCTTTCGCCGGCCGCCGTTCGCGGGCATCGACGATCGCGCGGTGATCCACCCGAACGCCGAGCTGGCCGACGACGTGGCCTGCGGGCCGTTCGTCACGGTGGCCGCCGGAGCGCGGATCGGGCCCGGTTGCGTGCTCTACCCGGGCGCGTACGTGGGCAGGGACTGCACGCTGGGAGCGAACTGCACGCTGCACGCCAACGTCGTGCTCTACGAGCGAACGGTCCTGGGCGAGCGGGTGACCGTCCACGCCGGCTCGTCCGTGGGACAGGATGGGTTCGGATACGCGACCCACGCCGGCGACAACGGGCGCCTCCGCCACGAAAAGATCCCCCAGGCCGGGTGGGTCGAGCTCGAAGACGACGTGGAGATCGGCGCCGGTTGTGCGATCGACCGCGCGGCGATGGGCCCGACGATCGTCGGTGCGGGCACGAAGTTCTCGAACCTGGTGGCGATCGGACACGGCACGAAGCTGGGTCGCGGCTGCCTGCTGGTCGCCCAGGCGGGGCTCGCCGGCTCGGTCCAGGTGGGCGACTACTGCGTCTTCGCCGGGCAGTGCGGGGTGGTCGGGCACGTCCGCATCGGCGACGGTGCGCGGATCGGCGCCCAGGCCGGCGTGACCAACGATGTGCCGCCCGGGCAGGAGATGCTCTCCAGCCCGGCGATTCCGCTGGCCGAGGCGCGTCGTTCGATGGTCGCCTTCGCGCGCCTGCCTGAGCTGCGCCGCACCGTCAAGCGGCTCACCGACGAGGTCGAGGCCCTCAAGCGCCGCCTCGCCGACGCCGAAACCGGGGGCGAGCGATGAGCGCGGCCACGCGGTCCGCCCAGCCCGTCGGTCTGATTGCCGGTTCGGGGCGGTTGCCCTTCCTAGTCGCCCGCGGGGTGCGCAAGGCGGGACACCCGCTGTTCGTGGTCGGACTGCGCGGGCTGGCGTCGGTCCGCCTGGCGGACCTGGCCGGCGAGTTCCAGTGGCACAGCATCACGCGGATCGGCGCCTGGATGCGCGCCCTGCGGACGCGCGACGTGCACGAGGCCGTCATGATCGGCGGCGTGCGAAAGAAAGAAATCTACTCGCCCCTGCGGCTGGTGCGGTACATTCCGGACCTGCGGACGGCGCGGTTGTGGTACTTCCGCGTGCGAAAGGACAAGCGGGACAACGCGATTCTGCTGGCGGTGGCCGACGAGCTCCGCCGGGAGGGCATCGAACTGGTCTCGAGCGTGAAATACTGCGAAGAGCACCTGGCCGACGAAGGGCTGATGACGCAGACGCCGATCCCGCG
>JBMCUM010000191.1:0-4070 GCA_048622595.1 Planctomycetota bacterium
GGCTAGAGACACTTTTCATCGTTACGGGTGAGACGAAGGCTCATGAACGACTGTGGTGAATGCTGTTATTGCTCATCGCCGAGGCGTTCGCTGACGTCCTCGACGGTGATGTTCTCGTCGACCAGCTCGCGGAGCTTGGCGCCGATGGTCCCGTCGGCCGTGAAGTCCCGCGTCCGGCACCAGGCGCACTTGCCCCGGAAGGCCACCTGCACCTTTGTCCCGACGATGTCGACCAGCTCGATGTCGCCGCCGTCGGCTTGGAGGATGGGGCGGACCTCGGCGTCGATGACCTCCTCGACGCGGCGCATCCGCTGGAGGTTCGTCATGCGCCGGGGGGGCGCTTCCGGCTGGTGCGGCTCCTTCGCCTCGGCACGCACGTTGGCGATGATCTGCGCGATCTTCGGGTGGCACGCCCCGCAGCCCCCGCCGGCCTTGGTGTAGTGCGTGACCTGCTCCACCGTCGTCAGCGAGTGCTCCCGGACGACCTTCTCGATGAGCTTGTCCGTCACGCCGAAGCACTGGCAGACGACCTCGCCGGCCTCCTCCAGATCGAACGGCTGCCGGCGGTGCTGGGCGATGGCTTTCTGCAGCGCCTCCATGCCCATCACCGAGCAGTGCAGCTTCGCCTCGGGAAGCCCGCCGAGGTACTCGGCGATGTCGTCGTTGGTCACGCCCCCCGCCTCGTCGATGGTCTTGCCCTTGATCAGCTCGATCAACGCGTCGCTGGAGGCGATGGCGCTGGCGCAGCCGAACGTCTGGAACTTCGCATCGGCGATGCGGGCTTCGTCGTCGAGCTTGACCGTCAGGCGCAGCGCGTCGCCGCAGGTGATGTTCCCGACCGTCGCGTCCAGGTCGGGTTCATCCACCTCCCCCGCGTTGCGGGGGTTGAGGAAGTGGTCTTTGACCTTGTCCGTGTAGTCCCACATCGGCAGACCGCCTATCAGTCCATTATAGCCCGCGCGTCACCGCTCCACGGCGGCCCCCCGGGGCGGCCTCAGGTCGACTGGCCCGCGGCGGTCTGGGCGTTCGCCTCCACGCCGCGGACCGGCGTCAGCGCAGCCCGCACGCGCTGGGCACCGCGAAGGCCCGACAACAGCATCCCGCCGAACGTCGGGCCCATCCGCGGCAGCCCGTGGATCGTCGCCACGGCCATGCCCACCGCGAACAACCCGCCGCAGACCGCGCCGCTGCGCGCGACGATCTCGTCCTCGGACCGCTCGATCCACATGGGCCCGGTGCGCCCGATCTCGACGAGCCCGTGCCCGGCCGCCATGCTCGCCACGACCGCGTCGTGCCCGGTGGCGTCGACGACGGCGCGGGCCTCGATGCAGACCGGATCGGCGCAGGTGATCTGCCTCGGAAGCGCCTCGACCGGGGCCCAGTTGATGACCGCGCCGGCGACGCGTCCGGCGGCGCGAACCACCACGTCCTCGACCCGCGTGATGTTTGCGAACTTGACGCCTGCGTCGCAGGCGGCCGCGATGAGCTTGCTGCACGCGTGCGGGCCGTCGGCGACGTACAGCCCCTCGCCGACGCGTTTGTGCGGCACGTCGAGCTCGTCGAGCTGCTCCTGGGCCGGGGCTCGCACGGTGACCTTGTTCATCAGGTACCCGCCGATCCAGAATCCGCCGCCGAGGTAGTTGTTCCGCTCGACGATCAGCACCTTGTACCCGTCGGCGGCAAGGTCGCGCCCGCAGATCAGCCCGCTGGGTCCGGCGCCGACGATGACCACGTCGCTGTCGGCGTAGTCGTCGAGCTGGGCGGCGAACTCGCCGACGATGGCGCGGGTCACGTCCTTCTCACTGACAGGGTGAAACATTCGTTGTGCCTGCTGCATCCTGCGTCTCCTGCAAAAGGGATTCTCACGTCACGAAGCCGAGGGTCGATCTCGACGCTCACGTTTCCTCGGTGGGCTCGAACAGCGGCGAGCTGAGGTACCGCTCGCCGAAGTCCGGGAGGATGACGACGATCGTCTTGCCCGCGCTGTCGCGCCGTGCGGCGACCTGTGCGGCCGCGACCAGCGCCGCGCCCGACGAGATGCCCACAAACAACCCCTCCTCGTCGGCGGCGCGTCGGGCGCAGTCCATAGCCGCCTCGTCGTCGACCGCGATGATCTCATCGAGCAGGTCCATCTCCAGCACGTCCGGGACGAACCCGGCGCCGATGCCCTGGATCTTGTGCGGACCCGGCGTGGGCTCCAGCCCCTGGCGCGCCTCGCCGAGCACGGGGCTGGCGGCGGGCTCGACGGCCACGGCGCGGAACTCCGGCTTGCGCCGCTTGAGGACGTCGGCAACGCCCGTGATGGTCCCGCCCGTACCCACGCCGGAAACCAGCACGTCCGCCTGTCCGTCCGTGTCGGCCCAGATTTCCTCGGCGGTGGTGCGGCGGTGGATCTCGGGGTTGGCCGGGTTCGTGAACTGCTGCGGCATGTACGCTGCGGGCGTGGCGGCCACGAGCCGCTCGGCGTGGGCGATGGCACCGGGCATTCCGTCCTCGGCCGGGGTGAGGTGGCACTCGGCGCCGAGGGCGACGAGGACCTGTCTGCGTTCCGTGCTCATGGACTCGGGCATGGTCAGGATGCAGCGATACCCGCGCGCGGCGCAGACGAACGCCAGGGCGATCCCCGTGTTCCCGCTTGTGGGCTCGATGATCGTCGCGCCGGGTGCGATCCGCCCGTCGCGTTCGGCCGCGTCTATCATCGCCACGCCGATGCGGTCCTTGACCGATCCCAGCGGGTTGAAGCTCTCGCACTTGCCCAGCACCGTCGCCTCGGAGCGGATCAGGCGGTTGATGCGGACCAGCGGGGTCGCTCCGACGACCTGCGTGATGTCATCGTAGATTCGCGTCATCGTCATGCGTCCTGCTCGCCGCCGACCGTCGTGGCGCCGGCGATCGAACCGCCGGCGAGCACCTCGTTCATCGACCCGCTGCGCAGGCCCGCCAGGTCGAGCGTCGCGTAGGTGAACCCGGCGGCCTTGACGGCGGCGATCAGCGCGTCGCGAAGGACAACGGCGCGGTCCAGCGCCTCGGGCGGCAGCTCGACCCGTGCCACCGCGCCGTGGTGTCGGACGCGGCAGGCGCTGAAGCCCATTGCGATCAGCGCGTCCTCGGCCCGCTCGACGCGGCGCAGCTTGGCGGGCGTAATGGTCCGGCCGTAGGGAATCCGACTGGCCAGGCACGCAGCGGCCGGCTTGTCGGCCGTGGGCAGGCCCCTGTCGCGCGACAGTCGGCGGATGTCGTCCTTGGTCAGCCCGGCGTCCAGCAGCGGCGTGCGTGCACCGCCTTCGGCACCGGCGCGGAGCCCCGGGCGGAAGTCCCCGGCGTCGTCGGCGTTGGCGCCGGTGAGCACGTGGGCGATGCCGCGCGGGGCAACCTGCTCGCGGAGGCACGTGAGCAGCTCGGTCTTGCAGTGATAGCACCGGTCGGGCGGATTGGCCGCGTACGCCTCGCAGGACAGCTCCCGCGTCTCAAACTCGAGCAGCTCGCAGCCCAGCCGCCGCGCCAGGGCGCGGGCGTCGCGCAGCTCGCGGTCCGGCAGGGACGCCGAGAGCCCCACCGCGGCGACGACCTGCCCCGGACCGAGCGTCTCGACCGCCAGAGCCAACAGGAAGCTGCTGTCGACCCCGCCGGAGAACGCCACGGCAACCGGCGCCATCTCGCGGAGCATCCGACGGCATGCCTCCAGCTTGGCCGACGGGGCGCGGGGGCTTCCGTCGCGGCGTTGGGTCGGCACGTTCGCTGCGCGCGTCATGTACGGTCTCGGTCTTTGCCGGGTTCGTGCCACAAAACCGGGGCGATTGCGGCGATTCGGTTGACAGTATAGAGGCCTAATGCTATTATGTCAATCGAGCCACTCGACTTTTTGCCGGAATCGCCCGAGTTTCGTCGCACGAGCCCGGCAAAGAACGAGCTTGTACATGACGCGCGCAGTGAATGTGCCGACCGAAGGCCGCGACGGACGCCCCCTCGCCCCGCCGACCAAGCTGGAGGCATGCCGTCGGATGCTCCGCGAGCTGGCGCCGGTTGCGGTGGCATTCTCCGGCGGGGTCGACAGCAGCTTCCTGCTGGCT
>JBMCUM010000192.1:0-4058 GCA_048622595.1 Planctomycetota bacterium
GACAGCGCCAGCGTCGAGACCAGATCGTCGGCGATGCCGGCGGCGACCTTCGCGGGCATGTTGGCGGTGGCCGGGGCGAGGACCAGCACCTCCGCCGCCTCGCTCAACGCCAGGTGCTGCGACCGGTAGTTCTCAGACGCCTCCCACAGCGAGGTGAATACGCGCCGCCGCGTCAGCGACTGGAAGGTCAGCGGCGCCACGAACCGCGTGGCGGCGTCGGTCATCGCCACGGTCACCCCGGCGCCGCGCCGGACGAGCCGGCTGGCGAGGTCGGCGGCCTTGTAGCAGGCGACCCCGCCGGTGGCGCACAGGAGGATTTCTCGGCCGTCGAGGAGGTTGTCGCCGTCGGCGCACATGCGATCGCTACTCGAGCTGGTCGGGCTCGGCGACGTCGGACCTGGCGTAGTCGATGGAGATCTTGTCCTCCAGGATCTCCTGGATGACGATGTCGAGGTCCGTCATGCCCGCCTCGCGTTCGACAAGGGGCCGGGCGCCTTCCATCAGCTCGAGCATCCGCTTCTGGATCAGGGCGGTGAGCTTGAACTTCCCGCCGACCTTCTCGACGATTTCTTCGCTTTTCAACGCTTCGATCATTCTCTGCTCCGTGCACCCGCGGGGAGGAAGCTCCGCCGCGAAACGATTGATGCGATTGCGACTATCCGTCCCGCACGATCCGCGCGACCTCGTCGATCGCGCGGTCCAGATCGTCGTTGACCACGACGTGATTATACACGCCGCTGCTCCGCGCGGTGTCCATCTCCTTCCGCGCCTTGGCCAGCCGCCGCTGCGCCGCGGCGGCGTCCTCGCTGGCGCGGGCGCCCAGCCGCCGGGCCAGCTCGTCGTCGCTCGGTGGGACGATCAGCACGAACGTCGCGGCGGACATCTTCTCGGCCACCTGAAGCCCGCCCTGGACGTCGATCTCCAGGATGACCGTCTCGCCGCGCGCGATCGCGCGGCGGACGGGCTCGGCCGGCGTGCCGTACCGCTCGCCGAACACCTCCGCCCACTCCAGCAGCTCGCCGTTGTGGATCATCCGCTGGAATGTCTCGTCATCGATGAAGCGGTAGTCCCGTCCGTCCACTTCACCCTCTCGCGGCGGCCGCGTCGTCACCGACACGCTGAAGCCCGCCCCCGTCCGGCGCCGCACCGCGCGGGTGATCGTGCTCTTGCCCACCCCCGACGGGCCCGTGATGACGACAAGCTTGCCACCCATAGGCGCCCGTGGCCAGTCGTCAGGACCCGGCAGTCGTGAACAGGGCGCCGCTTTCCGGTCGCCGGCTGCCGGGTGTTGACTCCTGGCTTCCGTTTACTCCGCGTTCTGTGCCTGTTCCTTGATGCGGTCGACGGCGGTCTTGATCTCCACGACGGCGCGGGCGATCTCGGCGTCGTTGGACTTCGAGGCGATGGTATTGGCCTCGCGAAGCATCTCCTGGGCGATGAACTCCAGCTTGCGCCCGCACGGGCCTTTCATCTTCGTCGCCTCGCGGAACTGCTCCACGTGCCCGCCGAGGCGCGACAGCTCCTCGGCGATGTCGCTGCGCTCGGCGAACACGGCCACCTCGCGCGCGATCTGCTCGGAGTCCACGCTGACGTTGCCCGCGGCCGTCAGCTCCGCGACCCGATCGGCGAGGCGCCGGCGGTAGTCGCTCACCACGAACGGGGCCCGAGCCCCCACCGCCTCGAGCTGCTCGACGATGACGTCGCAGTGTCCCAGCATATCGGCGGCCAGTGCGGCGCCTTCGGTCTTGCGCATCTCGACCAGCGCGTCGGTCGCCCGGTCGATCAGCTCCAGCACGCCTTCGCGGGTCTGCTCGACGAGCTCGTCCAGCTCGGGCGGTTCGCAGACGCCGGGAAGCTGCAGCAGCGTTCCCAGATCGATCCGCAGCGAGGGGTCGGCCTCGACCTCGAGCGGCTTGAGCTGGTCCAGGTAGTTCTGCAGGGCGGCGGTGTTGACCCGGTAGCCCGCCCACGCGTCGGGAACCTTCATCCGCAGCGTGACGCTGACCGTTCCGCGCGTGATGCGGTCGCGCAGGTGCGTCTCGACGTCCGCCTCCAGCGCCGCGAAGCCCTCGGGCAGGCGCACCGTCGGCTTGAAGTAGCGGTTGTTCACCGACCGCACTTCCGCGGTGTACTCCACGCCGTCGACGTTCGCCGCCGCGGCACCGAAGCCCGTCATCGAGCGGACCATGCGCTGTGTCCTATTCCGTCCCCGCCGGGCGCGTCGTCGGCGCCGCCGACGCCGCGTCCGTACCGTCGTCGCCCGCCGCCTCGGACGGCCCGGTTCCGGATGCCGGTTGCGTCTCCGCCGGCTGCGCGTCCGCCGGTGCGGTGGTCGTCGGTTGCGTCTCGGGCTCCTCGTCGGCGCTGACGTAGGTGGCGGTGGCGACCTCGCTGGGACGGAAGCCCTCGCGATACGCCCGCGCCTTGACCGTCACGGGCAGCTCGCTGAACACCTGCGCGCCGCGGATGTACTTGGACCCGTTGTCCTGCGTCGGCTCCGAACCGTCGGCGGTGTAGAAGACCGTCGCTGCGGGCGTGTCGCATCGGATCTGCACCTCGCCGGGGGACGGGTGCTGCTCCGGCGGCGGGACGAACACCGGACGGGCGACCCGCCGCTCCGGCGGGGCGAACACGAAGACCGTCAGGATCGCCAGCAGCAGGAACAGCGCCGTCAGGACGATCGTCACCCACGTGAATACGTCGCCGGTCTTGGTTCCGAACGCGCCGCTTCCGCCCCCGCCGCCGAACGCGGCGCTGAGCCCCCCCCCGCGACCGCGCTGCAGCAGCACCACCAGGATCAGCAGAATGCAGATGACGATGAACAGCGTACCGAGGAAGATATCCATGTCGCGTCTCTCTTTGCCTGTCCGCCCGCGGGCGGTTACTTGCTCAGCTCCACGCCGGCCCGGACGATGGCGGCGAAGTCCGCGGCCTTGAGACTCGCCCCGCCGACCAGCGCCCCGTCGATATCCGGCTGGGACAGCAGGTCCGCCGCGTTGCCGGGCTTGACCGACCCGCCGTACTGGATGCGGATGTTCTCGGCGACCTCGGGGGTGTACAGCTCGCTGATCAGCCCGCGGATGTGCTGGTGGACCTCCTGGGCCTGATCCGGCGTGGCGGTCCGCCCCGTCCCGATCGCCCAGACCGGCTCGTAGGCGATGGTCAATCGGTCGGCCAGCGTCAGGTCCCACGCGTACGTGCCCGAGACGCCCTCCAGCGCCCGCTTGACCTGGCGCGAGACGACCTCCATCGTCCGGCCGGCGTCCCGCTCCGACAACAGCTCGCCGACGCACAGGATCGGGTACAGCTCCTCGCTCAGCGCCTTGAGCACCTTGCGGTTGATGATCTCGTCGGTCTCGCCGATCACGTGCCGCCGCTCGCTGTGTCCGAGGATCACGTACTTGCAACCGATGTCGACGAGCATGTCGGCCGAAATCTCCCCGGTGTAAGCGCCCTCCTCCTCGTACCACATGTTCTGGGCGCCGAGTTGGACATGGCTGACGCCGAGGGCCTGCTCGACCGTCAGCAGGTAGCAGAACGGCGGGCAGACGGCCGTGTCAACCTTCGTCACCGAGCCGATCTCGTCGACGATGGCGTCGGCCAAATCGGCCGAGCGGACCCGGCTGAGGTTCATCTTCCAGTTTCCGGCGATAAACGGTTTGCGCATCGTGCGTGCCTCTCTGGTCTGTGCGGTCCGTTGGTTAGACCGGCTCGGTCGCCTTGGGGAAGCTGCCCAGCACGTGCAGCTCCCCGCAGTGCTCGCGCGCCTCGGTCAGCGCCGCGGCGAAGGTCTCCTCGTCGCAGTGCCCCTCGGCGTCCACGAAGAAATAGTATTCCCAGTTGCGCCGCTTGGACGGGCGCGTGTCGATGTTCGTCAGGTTGATCCCGTGGCGCCCGAAGACGTTGAGCACCTCCACCAGCGCCCCGGCGCGGTGGGCGGTGGTGAACATCAGCGCCGTCTTATCGTTCCCCGTCCGACGCGCCGGCGTCATCGAGATCACGAAAAACCGCGTCATGTTCCCCGGCGTGTCCTCGATGTTCGCGAACACGACCTTCAG
>JBMCUM010000193.1:0-4040 GCA_048622595.1 Planctomycetota bacterium
GGCAGGCGCCGCGGGCCGCCGGTCGTCGCCGCAGCCGCCGCCGCTTCCGGCGCCCGCGGGCGAGCCGGAAGCCCCCGCCTCGCAGCCCCGGAAGCTCTCGCTGGCGACGGTCGCCGGCGTCGCGGCGCAGGTGCTGGCGCCGCTGGCGCTGCTGGCGGCGGTGTGGAACCTCCTGGCCGCCCCGTCGGGCGCGCAGGCGGGCGCCTGGGCGCTGGTGGCGCTGGCGCTTCAGGCCGCGGCGCTGACCGCCTTCGTCACACGACGGCGATAGAATAAAGTGACGCGAGAGAGTTCACGCCAAAGACAGGGCCGGTTCCGTCCGGTCGGGAAAGGACACACACGATGAATCGCAACCTCGCAACCGCAGCGCTGATGCTCGCGACCCTGACGGCGGGCGCGGTCTGGATGGGCGGCTGTGGGCAGGAGGATCCCACCGACGGCGAGCCGCAGGACGGGGACGCCGCCGCCCCGACGCTGTCGAAGATGCCGCCGGGCAACGACGCGATGGACCCGGCCCACGTCGCCCAGGCGCAGGAACTGCTCAACGGCGGGCTGGGCTGGCTTCTGGACCGGCAGCAGGACGGCGGGTGGGGGCGCGGGCGGTTCCGTCCTGCCTACACGGCGATGGCGATCAAGGCGCTGGTCCGGCACCCGGACTTCGACGCCGACAGCGAGCCGGTCCGCAAGGGCCTCGAAACCCTCATGACCTATCGCCACGAGGACGGCGGCTTCTACGAGCAGGGAGTGCAGAATTACACCACCTCGCTGGCGGTGATGGCGTTGACGGCCGTCGACGATCCGCAGTACGCCGGCGTCATCGAGGACGCGGTCGCGTATCTCAAGGGGATCCAGATCCGCCCCGGAGACGAGACCCCCGACGGGCAGGAAGTCAGCGAGGACCATCCGTTCCGCGGGGGGACCAGCTACGGACACCACGGCCGACCGGACCTGAGCAACCTGTCGATGACCGCCCAGGCGATGAAGGCCGCCGACGTGCCCACCCACGACGAGTTCTGGCAGGAGGCGACGATCTTCCTGCAGCGGACGCAGAACCGCAGCGAATCCAACGACCTGGGGTGGGTCCGCGACGCGCCGGACGACGGCGGGTTCGTCTACGCGCCGGCGACCAGCCCCGAGAAGCTCGCCACGCCGGAGTCCAAGGCCTCGCCGGACGACATCGGCACGCGCAGCTACGGGTCGATGACCTACGCGGGCTTCATGAGCATGCTGTACGCCGGCGTGGACCGCCGTGACCCGCGGGTGCAGGCGGCGTACGAGTGGATCCGCCGCTACTGGCGCCTGGACAGCAACCCCAACATGCCCCACGCGCGGTCGCACCAGGGGCTGTACTACTACTACCATACGTTCGCCAAGGCATTACGCGCCTGGGGTGAGCCGATCATCGCCGACGGCCGGGACCACAACTGGCGGCAGGAGCTGGTCGACGCGTTGGCGCAGCGCGTCGGCGAGGACGGCAGTTGGGTCAACGACAAGGCCGAACGCTGGAGCGAAGGCGACCCGCTGCTGGCGACGCTGTACTCCGTGATGGCGCTGGAGGAGGTGCTCCGGTAGGGGTTCGTGACATCTGAATGGAGGGGTGCCGGGGTTTGCGAAGCAAGCACGCCATTGTGGCAAACGTGGCTGCTGCGCAAGCCACGGCACTCAATCATCGTCCGACCTGTCACAGAGCGCTAAGCAGTGTTAAGTAAGTACATAGCGATTGCCCAACGGGCCGAAGGCCCGGCAGGTTGCCGGCCGGGGGCGCAGGCGAAGCCAAGCCTCCCGGAACAGGCCTAACACCGCTTAGCGGCGCGGGGTCAGCTCGATCAGGCCGATCTCCGGGCGGCTCAGGAAGCGGACCCGCGGCGCCGGTCCGCCTTCCATGCCGATGCCGCGGCTTACGAGTAGCGCCGTACCGCCCACGTTGTGGCGACCTCGGGCGAAACGCCGGCCGTGGCGCGACAACGTGACCATCGGCCCGTAGAGCGGCAGGGCGAGCTGCCCGCCGTGGGTGTGCCCGGTGAGGTACACGTCCGCGGCGCCGCACACGCGCTCGAGCTCATCCGGGCGATGGTACAGGGCGATGACCGCCGCGCCGTCCGGAACGTCCGCCACGGCCGAGACCAGCCCCGCGACGTCGCCATCGGCGGCGCCGGCGAGCCAGACACGCCCGTCGGCGCATTCCAGGGGGAGGGCCTGGCCTTCGAGCAGGCGGGCATCGGTTCCGCGATACAGTTCGCGCGGGGAGAACGGCAGGTAGTGATCCCAGTTTCCGGCGACGGCGTAGACCGGCGCTATCCGGGTCAGCTCGCGGATGAGTGTGCGGAAATTGTCCTGTCCGTCGGGCGAGTTGATCGCGTCGCCGGTGAAGACGACGGCGTCCGGGCGCAGCGCGTCGATGTGGGCGGGCAAGTCCTCTTCCAGGCGAACCCGGGCGTCGCAGTGGGTGTCGGAGATGTGCACCAGGCGGATCGGCTTCGCGCCCGGCGCCAGGGCGTCCAGTTCGACGCGATGGTGTGTCGTCTCCGCCCAGTACGGTTCGACGCGCCAGGCGTAGCCCGCGCAGAGCAACTCCACGGCCAGCAGCGTCACGAGCACGCGCTCGGCGACGCGGCGGTTGCGCGACGCCGGCGCCGGCAAGCGGCGAGCGGCGCGCAGAACCCACGCGACGAGCACGACGCCCCCGGCCGCGCCGATCAGCAGCGCGCCCAGCGGCACGCCGACGGCGACGACTTTCTCCAGCAAGCTTAATCCGCGTAGCATGGCGACCTTTCTTCGTACCGATGCACGTCCGCCGGCGATGTGCTACCGGGCGTTTCTACGCACGGGCGTCCGTCGGGTTCGGACATGAGCCATTTGCGATGTTCGTGGCTCGGACATCGGAAGCGCCCTTGCGGGCGCGCCGCGCCGGGTAGTATCGTGTGACGCTTCGCCGGACCCTTAGACCCTGGAGCCGCCATGGACATCAAACCGTTTCGCGGATGGCATTACTGCCCGCCGGACGGGGACGTGACCGACCTGATCGCCCCGCCGTACGATGTCCTGTCCGCCGACGCCAAGGACGCCCTGCTGGTGCGCAACGAGCACAACATCGTTGCGGTGGACCTGCCCCACGTCCCGCCGCACCAGGTCGGCCCGGAAGAGGCCTATCGGGAGGCGGCGTCGCGACTGGCCGCGTGGGAGGGCGAGGGCGTCCTCTGCCATGATCTCGACCCGGCGATCTACGTCTACGAGCAGACGTACCGCGCGGCCGGGCAGGCCCACACGCGCCGCGCGATGCTGTGCGGCGTGCGGGCGACGGAGCTGGGCGGCGAGGTCAAACCCCACGAGCACACGTATCCCGGTCCCAAGGCCGACCGGCTCAAGCTCGCGGAGCACACCCGCATGCAGCTTTCGCCGGTGTTCGGGTTCTACGAGGACCCGTCGGGGCGGGCGGGGGAGCTTCTGGGGGAGGCGGCCTGCGGGCGGTGCGACCTCCAGGGTGAACTGCAGGGCGTGACCGAGAAGCTGTGGATCGTCACGGATGAGGGCGTGATCGCCGCCCTGCGCGACACACTGCTCGACCAGCCCGTGTTCATCGCCGACGGGCACCACCGGTACACGACGCAGTTGAACTATCGCGACGCCCTGCGGGACGCCGGCGCCATCGACGAGGACCACGAGGCGAACTTCGTGATGTTCGCCCTGGTCGAGGCGAACGACCCGGGGCTGATCGTGCTTCCCACGCACCGGATCGTCTCCGGGCTCGCCGAGGGGTTCTCCGCGGAGAAGCTGGCCGCGCGGGCCGAAGCGTTCGCCTGGCAGCGATGCAGCGTGGACGAGGCCGATCTGACCAATCCGGATGCCTGGCTGCGACGCTACGGGCGCGGGGCGATGGCGTTGATGGACGCCGATCCTGCCGAGATCTGGATCGCGCGCCTCAAAGATCCCGACGCCATGACCCGCGCGGCGCCCGACCAACCCCAGGCGTGGCGGCAGCTCGACGTGGCCGTGCTGCACAAGCTGCTGATCGACCAGGCGCTGAACCCGTGGCGGACCGA
>JBMCUM010000194.1:0-4028 GCA_048622595.1 Planctomycetota bacterium
GAGCTTCGCCAGCGCCCACAGCACGACAAGGATGGCCGCCACCGACCCCAGCGGGTACGTCCAGAACACCCGTTTCCGCGCACCGGTCAGCGCGTAGAAGCGGTAGATGACGCTGAGTTGCATCGCGGCGGCCGCCGCGGCCGTCAGCCCGCACGCCCACCACCAGCCGTTGGGCTGCGCGCCGGTCGCCGCCAGGGGCAACCCGACCGCGGTGACGGCGTAAGGCAGCAGCCCCAGCGCCAGCATCGCCAGCGACGCCAGCAGGCGCGGGACCGTGCGGAACGCGCCGAGGAAGATGCGGCACCACCCGCTCAGCGTGCCGGCCAGCGTGCGGTACATCCGCACCGAGTAGATACCGCGTCCCTGGACCACGCGGAGCTTCCGCCCGGCCGCCTTGACCCGCCGGGCGAGCTGAAGGTCTTCCATCACGTCGCCGCGGATGGCGCGATGCGTGCCCACGGCATCGTAGCAGTCGCGACGGATGAGCATGAACGCCCCGTTGGCGTAGGCGGTCGGGCTGTCGGGGTCGTTCACCCTGGCGGGCTTGAACCAGATCATCATCACCCCGCTGCACACCGGCTGGATGACTTCCTCCCACAAGCCGCCGGTTTCCATGACCGGAAGCACACTGAGCATCTCGGCGCCGGTGTCCAGCGCGCGGCGCATCGCTGCCGACAGCGCGCGCGGCGAGTGGATGCGGCAGTCCGCGTCGACCGTGAGCAGCCAGTCGCCGGTGGCCGCGTCCGCGCCGCGGCAGACCGCGTGGTTCTTGCCGCACCATCCGACGGGAAGGTGGTCGATGTGGATGGCGCGGAGACGCGGCTCGGCGTCGGCGAGGCGGTCGATAATGGCGCCGGTCGCGTCGGCGCTGCGGTCGTCGCAGGCGATGATCTCGAAGTTCGGGTAGTCCTGCCCCAGCAGAGACCGCAAACAGGGCTCGATGTTGTCGGCCTCGTCCTTCGCCGCGACGATGACGCTGATCCGCGGGGACGCACCGTCCACGCCCGGGGCATCCGGCCCCAGCCCGCTCGCGCCGCCGCGCTCGCGCGAGATCAACACGTGCCGGCTGATCCACAAACCCATGAGCAGCCCCATCACCACGGTTAGCGCCGCGGCAGTCATGGTCAGCCCCGCCTCGCTCGGTGCGCGTCGAGATTCAGCACCAGCTCGACCTCCCCGACATCCATCCCCAACCGGCGGGCGATGTCTGCCGGCGCCACCTCGTTGCGGCGAAGGCGAACGATTGCGTCGCGCGTCGCCGCGTCCGGCCCGTCCGCCGCGTACTGGCCGGGCGGATCCGCTTCGGGCGCGCCCATGCGGGCGATGCGGGCATCGGCCTCGGAGATCAGCCGCTCCAGCCGCCCGGCCTTGGCGTCCAGCTCGCCGGCGATCTGATCGGCGCGCCTCAGGAGCCGGTCCACGTCCTCGGGCGAATTGCCCGCCGCCTCGCCCAGGCGCGGCTGTGACGCGACGTTCGACCGGTCCGCCGGGCGGCGCCGGCGCCGCACCACCACCGCCAGACCCAGCGTCACCAGCCCGAAGACGGTGCCCGCGCCGAGCAGCGCCCACAAGGCGTAGGACGACACGGCCGTCATCGCTGCGCCTCCCGCCAGGCGGATTGGGCGGCCGCCAGCACCTCCCGCGCCGCGACGTGGTGCGCCTCGGCAGCGGCGAGGCAGTCGGCGAACTCCGCTGAGCCCGTCAGGACTTGATCGCCGAGTTGCCCGAGCTTGATCCGCACCGGCCCGTAGGCGGTCTCGACCGTCTCGAAGCTGCGCTCCAGCTTGCGCCGGGTGCAGGTCCGCCGGCGGACGCCGAAGGTCGTCGTTTCCTCGAAAAGGATACGCTCCGCCTCGGCCGCATCGCCCGCAGCCGCCAGGGCGCAGAGCATCCACCCCGGCCGCGAGCGCTTCATCGTCACGGGCAGGGCCCAGGCGTCGAGGCATCCGGCCGACAGGAGTTTCTCGATCGTCGCGCCGATCACCTCGCCCGTGCAGTCGTCGATGTTGGCGCTGATCTCGACGACGGTGTCGACGTTCCCGGTCTCGGTCGGCTCGCCGAGGTAGACGCGGAGCAGGTTCGGTAGCGGCCCGTCGTCGCGCGTGCCCGCGCCGTAGCCGACCGCGCGGACGTCGAGCTCCGGGACGGGCCCGAACGCTTCGGAAAGCGTGGTCAGCACCGCGGCTGCGGTGGGGGTGGTCACCTCGCGCTCGACGCCGGACGAAACCGTCCGCGCCCCGGCAAGCAGCAGCGCCGTGGCCGGGGCGGGCGCGGGCATCGTCCCGTGGGCGCACTCGATGACGCCGCCGCCGACGGGGATCGGTCCGCAGACGACGCGGTCCACGCCGAGCAGTTCCATCGCCACGCACGCGCCGACGACGTCTACGATGCTGTCGACGGCGCCGATCTCGTGGAAGTGGACTTCCTCGACGTCGATGTCATGGGCGCGGGCCTCGGCCTCGGCGAGGCGGGCGAAGACGCGCTTGGCGCGGTCGGCGACCCGCGGGGTCAGCCCGGCCCCGTCGATGATCCCCACGATCTCCGACAGCCGGCGGTGCCCGGCGGCGCCCGTGCCGGGCCCGTGCGCGTGATCCGCCGCGTGCAGGTCCACGTGGAATTTCGTCCCGCCCAGGCCCTGGCGGGTGACCTTCTCGGCGCGGAGCTGATACCCGCCCAGCGACAGCTTCGCCAGCTCCCGCTTCAGCGCGTCGAAGTCGCACCCGGCGTCCAGGAGGGCACCGACGATCATGTCGCCGGCCGCGCCGGCGAAACAGTCCAAGTACAGCAGTGTCATTGCATGTTCCCGGTCGTCTGCGGCGGCCGGGAGTGTAGGACGCCGACGCCGCCCATGCAAGCGCCCCCGCCGCCGACGCCCGCCGGACGCGGGCGGGCTTTGCTGGTATAATCGCCCACCCGCACGCGGCCGCGCGCGGCGGCGCCAGCCCGCTTGCCCCGGTGGGCGGCGCCGACTCACAGGACCAGGGCGACATTCGCCGGACCGTTGAGGCCGGTTGCGTGCCTATGCCGTCAACCGAGAACCGTTTTGACTATCCGACGCTGGAGGCGTTGCGGCAGGACGCCGAGCGGCGCGGGGTGGACCTTCCGATCGGCGAGGACGTGGGCGTGCTGGGCGAGCCGGTGCGGTGGGGCCGGCTGACCGTGCCGAACCGCCTGGCGACGCACCCGATGGAGGGCTGCGACGCGACGCGCGACGGGTCGCCGAGCGACCTGACGCTTCGCAGGTATCGGCGTTTCGCTTCCGGCGGGACCGGGATGATCTGGTTCGAGGCGTGCGCGGTCGTCCCCGAAGCCCGGGCCAATCCGCGACAGCTCCACCTGCACGCCGGCAACGTCCGGAACTTTGCGGAGATGGTCCGTCAGGCCCGTCGCGCCGCGCGCGACGCGACCGGGCGCCACTGCGCCTGCGTGCTCCAGTTGACCCACTCCGGACGGTATGCCCGCCCCGAGGGCGCAGCGGCGCCGGTCATCGCCCACCACGCGCCGGAGCTGGACCGGGCGTGCGGCATCGCCCCGGACCACCCGCTGATCACCGACGGCGAGCTGGACGCGCTGCAGGAGGCGTTCGTGGCCGCGGCGGAGCTTGCGGTCGAGGCGGGCTTCGACGCCGTGGACGTCAAGGCCTGCCACGGGTACCTGTTCAGCGAGCTGCTGGCCGCCCACACCCGCGAGAACAGCCGCTACGGCGGAAGCTACGCCAACCGCGTGCGGATGCTGCGAGAGACCGTCGCGAAGGTCCGACACGCCTCCGGCGAGCGGATCGAGGTGACCACGCGTCTGAACGCCTACGACGCCGTGGCGCATCCCTATGGCTGGGGCGTGGACCGCGACGACCCCGCCCGACCGGACCTCGCCGAGCCCATCCGCCTGCTGGGCCAGCTGCGCGGCGACGGCGTGGCCGGGGCGAGCATCACCGCCGGAAACCCGTACTTCAACCCGCACGTGAATCGCCCGGCCGAGCGCCAGGGCGGCGGCGAGCACCCGCTGGAGGGGTTGGGGCGGTTCATCGC
>JBMCUM010000195.1:0-4019 GCA_048622595.1 Planctomycetota bacterium
TACCCCCAAGGGGACTCGAACCCCTGTCTTCAGGATGAGAACCTGATATCCTAGGCCGCTAGACGATGGGGGCGTGCATGTCGCCGCGGGCGTGTCCGCATCGCGGCACCGGTTCGCTTATGTGCCTGCGTCGTGCAGGCAGGCCTAGCCCGCAGGGTCGCGGGTTCTCCTGAAGCGCCAGTATGCTAGCCGACGCCCCCACGCGGCGTCAAGCGGGATTGCTGCGCGCGTCGCAAAAACGTATGCTCCTCGGCATGACCGCCCAGCTCAGCCGCTGCGATGTCTACCGCGCCCGCCTGCCCATACGCTCCTTCGAGCATGCCGCCGCGCGCCGCGACACCGCCGAGGCCGTGCTCGTCCGCGTCACCCTCACCGACGGAGCAGTCGGATGGGGCGAGACGCATCCCCGCTCCTACGTCACCGGCGAAAGCGTGCGCAGCGTGGCGAACGACATCCGCGAGACGCTGTGGCCGGCGCTGACGGAGGCCTGGCCCGCGCGCCCGGACGCCGAGCGGATTTCCGCCGGCGTCGCGCAGTGGGACGTGGAGGGGCGATGCACGAACGCCGCGGCGTGCGCGCTGGAGCTGGCGGCGCTGGACGCGGCGCGGGCGTTTCCCGGCGTGGGTCGGTCGATCCACGCGCGCGTCTCGGGCGTGCTGGGCTCGGAGGTGCCGGACCGCACGGAATGGCGGTTGCGTCTGATGTGGGCTTACGGGCTGCGGGACTTCAAGCTCAAGCTCGCTCTGGGTGGTGAGGTCGACGCGGAGAATCTGCGACGGGTGCAGCGCCGCCTGGGCGGGCCGCTACGGTATGGCACATGCACGCTGCGTGCCGACGTCAACGGGGGCTGGAAGGCCGACGAGACGCCCGAGCGGACAGAATCGTTGCGTGCGAGGGGATTCTGCGCGGTCGAGCAGCCGGTTTTCGCCCCGGCCGGCGAGCTGGGGGAGCTGGCGGCGCGCTGCTGCCTTCCGCTGGTCGCCGACGAGTCGCTGGTCACGTCCGCGGACGCCGATGAGCTGTCGGCGGCGGGTGCCAAGGTCTGGTGGAATATCCGCCTGAGCAAGAACGGCGGGTTGGTCCCGTCGCTGGCGTTGGCGCGCCGTGCGGCCGAGCGAGGCATCCCCTTCGTTGTCGGCTCGATGGTCGGCGAGAGCGGGATCCTCTCCTTGTGGCAGCGGCGATTGCTCCAGGCCGCACCGGTACCGCGCTTCGTCGAGGGCAATTACGGGCGATTTCTGCTCAAAGCGGATCTGCTGCGGCGCTCGCCGCGGTTCGGGTACGGCGGACGGCTGCGCCCGCCCCCCGCGCATCCGCCACACATCAGTCGGCGCAGACTCGCTCGCCACGCCACGCATGTCGCGACGCTGCGGGCGTGACAGGCCGCGACCGACGCTTGTAAACCGCGCCCGCCCGGCGTAGACTACGTCGCCTTGGCGCCGGGTCGAACCGGCAGAACCACACAGGAAAGGGCGAGAATTACCATGGCGAACGACACGACACACCTGTTTACCAGTGAATCGGTCACCAAGGGGCATCCCGACAAGATCGCCGATCAGATCTCCGACGGGGTGCTGGACAGTCTCATCGAGCACGACCCGGCGGCGCGCGTGGCGTGCGAGACACTGGTGACGACGGGGCTGGTGGTGCTGGCCGGCGAGGTGACGGTGCACAACGAGGCGGCGCGGCAGGCGCTTCTGGACGCGGAGGATACGGCCCGGGAGATCGTCCGCCAGATCGGGTACGACGATCCGGCGATCGGGTTCGACTACCGCTCCTGCGCCGTGATCAAGACGCTCCACAGCCAATCGCCCGACATCTCCCAGGGCGTCACCGCCGGGCAGGGCGAGGACAAGGAGCAGGGCGCCGGCGACCAGGGGCTGATGTTCGGTTTTGCCTGCAGGGAGACCAAGTCGCTAATGCCGCTACCGATTCACCTGGCCCACCGGCTGACGGCGCGGCTGAGCGAGGCCCGCGAGCAGGGCGTCATCGAGTGGCTGCGCCCGGACGGGAAAAGCCAGGTCACCGTCGCCTACGAGGGCGTCACCCCGATCCGCGTGGAGACGGTGGTGCTGTCCACCCAGCATACCGACGACGTGGTCAATCCGCGCACCAACAACATGACCAAGAAGGCCCGCCGGGAGTTGATCGAGAAGGTCGTCAGGCCCGTGGTGGACCAGGAGTGCCCGCAGTTCTGGTCCAACAAGATCAACTTCCACATCAATCCGACCGGGCGGTTCGTCGTCGGCGGGCCTCACGGGGATGCCGGCGTCACCGGGCGGAAGATCATCGTCGACACCTACGGTGGACGCGGCGCCCACGGAGGCGGCGCCTTCAGCGGAAAGGACCCCTCCAAGGTGGACCGCTCGGCGAGCTACATGGCGCGGCACGTGGCCAAGAACGTCGTCGCCGCACGCCTGGCCGACATCTGCGAGGTCCAGCTGTCCTACGCCATTGGCGTCGCCGAGCCGATCAGCGTGCTGGTGGACTGCAAGGGCACGGCCCGTAAGCCGCAGGACGAACTCGCCCGGGCGGTCCGCGACGTGTTCCCCCTCAAACCCGCCGAGATCGTCGACTACCTCCGGTTGCTGCGGCCCATCTACCGCGAGACGGCCCACGACGGGCATTTCGGCCGCGACGGGCGCAAGTTCCTCTGGGAACGCACCCACAAGGCCAAGGACCTCAAGAAGGCTCTGAAGGCCTGAAGTGAAAGAAAACCAAATGCGCCACCGCGGAGCTTGCGATATGGCTTATCGTGAGCACAAGCTTGCGTACAATCCGCTTGTCGCGATTTTGCAGAACCGAACAGCAGAACCGAACAGACAGGACCCGCGCAACCAGATGACCTCATAGCGAGGCTTGACCGTTCGGCGTCGTTGTAATCGCTCGCGGCCGACACGGCCCCGATACGCGCGGGCAAGCCATACGGCCCGTCTGGGATGTTCGCGACACGAAAACGCCCGATCATTCGTTGTAGCGTCAGACGACCTGCGCCCGGCGACGGCGACGGCGCTTGCGGTTGATGATGCGGCGTCCGGCCTTGGTTCGCATCCTGGCGCGGAAGCCGATCTTCCGGACGCGCTTGCGCTTGGATACCTTGCGGGGGTAGTGCATGTCTGGTCTCGTTGGCTCGTTGTCGGGTTCTGCGGCCTCTCGAGGCCCGGGTCGAACCCTTCATAATACGACGGTGAGGCGCACGCGGCAAGGGCGAATCGCGCCGTTGCGCGTCCGGGACGCCCGACAGGCCGTGCCGCGCTCACTGCGCCTTGGTCGCCCCGGCGGGGGTGTGCTGCTCGACGAGGTCGACCAGCGCCTTGAAGTTCCGCAGCTTCCAGGAGTCCAGCACGAGCTTGCGGTCGCCCGCGCGGAGGATCAGGATGCCCTTGTCCTGGAGCTTACCGGCGTCCACGGCGTCGATCTCGTCCCAGCGGAGCTTCTCCCGTCCGACGTAGCCGATGCCCTCGCCGTCGGCGACCAGGCGCCGCCGAAGGAAGATAAACCCCCACACGAGCGGGATGATCCCCAGCGGCGTCAGCACATACGCCCCGACGTGGTTGAACAGGTACGCCGCCCATCCGTTGACGTCCTCCGAGAAGGACACCTTCGGCTGCGGGAAGTTGTGCAGGTCCGTCCAGCACCAGATGCCGAAGCCGATCAGCATCCCCGCGAGGATGAACAACCGCACGGCAGGATCCTTCGCCGCGGGGCACGTGACCGACTGGGGCGTCTCGCTTCCGGCGGGGATGCTCGGCTGGTCTTCCGGCGTGTCGTTCATGGTCGGCCCTGTTGTCGTGGACGGTTGCGTCCCGGCCGGCGGCTTGCCTCGCCGCAACGGCGGGACGGGCAGGATACCGTCCCGGCGGGCGTCACGCAAGGGCTTTCACCGTCCGCCCGGCGGCCGAAGCCCGGTCGCCGCTACGGCATCCCGGCGCGTGACGCGGCGGGCTAACGCGCGCCGTAGTACGCCTGCAGGGCGACGAAGTACCCGGCCGTCAGGCCCGCAAGCAGCAGCATGGAGG
>JBMCUM010000196.1:0-4009 GCA_048622595.1 Planctomycetota bacterium
GCGCGAGGCGATCGCCGATCAGCTCCGTTCCATCGGGCCCGGTCAGTCGCGGCGTTGGCGCCTCACGGGCATCGAGCCCGGCGCGGCGCCGGTGACGGGACGCGCGCGGCTGCGGTCGCGGGCGGTGGAGTATCACGCCGAGATCCGCGCCACCGCGCCGGAGTTGCGCCCGGTGCTGGAAGAGCCCCAGCGCCGGCGGTTCATCGCCTCCGCTTGGGTCGCCGGCATTCCGGCGCGGATCACGGGCGAGCGCCTGGGCGTGGTGTTCCCGGCGGCGCGCGAGCAATGGGTCGAGTCCATCCGCCCGGGGCGGTCCGTTGATGTCGTGCTGCGCTACGAGCGGAAGGGCGAGACAACCACGTTGCGCGGCCGGGGCGACGTCGTGCAGCGCGAGGCGCATCTGCTGACGTCGTTCGAGGCGCTGGGGGACGTGACGAACCGCATGGCCGTCGGCGCGTACGTCAGCGTCCGGGGGGTGGACGGGCGCGTGGAGCACGTCGGCGACGAGCGGTTCACGGTGCGTTTCTTCCCGGCCGATGCCCGGCGCCCGCAGGTCGAGGACCTCTCGGACGGCGAGGAGGTGCCCGTGGCGGTCCGTCCCAGCGTGCGCCTGCGGTTCGAGTTGTCGGGGCAGGGCACGGGCACGCAGATCCCGGGGGTGTGGACGGCGGGCAGCGCCGCCTCGCCGTACCCCCCGCACGTCGAGCAGCGCCGGTTTCCGGCGGGGGTGGGCGATACGGTGGCGATCCCCGACCGCCTGGTCGGGGCGGACGGCGAGCTGTACGTGGGGTTCACGAACCTGTCGAGCGACGTGGTGGCGATCGAGCGCGAGGACCTGAGCTTGCTCTACCGCGTCGGGGGCTTTACGGGCAACTTCCTGCGCGGCGCGGCGCTGATGCTCATGCAGTTGATGTTCCTGGCGGCGGTGGGGGTCTTCGCCGGAAGCTTTCTGTCGTTCCCCATCGGCTGCCTGGTCTGCGCGGCGATGCTCCCGTTCGCCATGATGCGCGGTTTCCTCGCCGACGCCGTCAAGCTGCCCCGCTACGGAGACGCCGGACCGCTGGTCTGGTTCGGACACGCGATCTTCCGTCTGATGCAGTTTCTCGTGCCCGACTTCGCACGCACCAGCCCCGGCGACGCGCTGGCCGCCGGGCGGGTGATCCCCTGGGCGCAGGTGGGCGAGATGGTCGCGCTGACCGGCGGGCTCCAGTGCGCCCTGGCCGTCGGGCTGGGCTGTCTGATCTTCCACAAGCGCGAGCTGGCGCGGGTGCAGGTGTGACCATGTCCCGACCTCGAACCTTGCAGATCATTTTCGTCGCGGCCGGGGGGGTGCTGCTGGTCGGCGCGTCGCTGCTTCGCGCCCCGCTGGACGAGATCAGCGAGTCGGCCGGGCTGGTCGCCCCGGGAAACGTCGTCGCCGAGGAGCACCCGCAGCTCGCGGTGTGGACGACGGCGTTCGGGGGGCTGCGCGCGCCGGTCGTCGCGGCGCTGTGGATCCGCGCCGAGCAGCACAAGCAGGCAGGACGCGTCTTCGACGCCATGCAGCTGGCCGACCTGATCTGCCAGCTCCAGCCGCGGTTCGCCGGGGTGTGGAGCTACCACTCGTGGAACATGGCGTGGAACATCTCGGTCAAGGCGCGCACGCCGGAGGAGCGCTGGTTGTGGGTGACCAACGGGATGCGCCTGCTGCGCGACCGCGGGATCCCGCTGAATCCCCGCTCGCTGATCCTCTACAAGGAGCTGGCGTGGATCTTCTACTCCAAAATGGGCGGGCACACCGACGAGATGCACATGCACTACAAGAAGCGCTGGGCGGACGAGATGCAGCGACTGCTCGGCGCCCCGCCCATGGGGACCACCGACGAGGTGATCGACGCCTTCCGCCCGATCGCGCAGATGGCCGCGGAGCGGCTGAACCGGGACCCGCGCGAGCAGGGGCGCCGGACCATCCAGGTCGCGGCGTTCAACCGCCTGCTGGCCGACAGGCCCGATGTCCGCGCGTATCTGGCGGAGCTGCGGCGTCGCCTCGCCGCTGAGCCCGGCGCCGGCGTGGTGCATCCGCGCCCGCGGCACGTCGCGCCCGACGCGCCGTTGATCCGCATCGCCGACGAGCTGCTGCTGAAGACCTACAACCTCTTCAGTCGCGACCAGGCCGTCCGTGCCTGGCGCTTCGCCGCGCTCGCTCCGGCCGACCGGAGGCAGCGGGACCTGGACGCGTGGATCAACGACCCCGCCCAGGCGCCCGCGCGTGAGGCGCTGCTGGCCTTCGTCCGCGCCCACAAGCTGTGGAACGTCTACAAGATGGACCCGCAGTTCATGTTGCGGATCATGGAGAAATGGCACATCCCGCTGGACTGGCGGATGTGCCGCGCCCACGGGCTGTACTGGAACACCTACGGGATGCACGTCTGCGAGGGCGTCGTCGCCCTGGACGCCCTGGACACCGTCAACACGGGGCGGACGATGCTGTTCTGCCTTCGTGACATGGTGTTCTTCGGGAAGGTGATGTACCGCCCGGACCCGGCGCATCCGTCCGACCCCGACGCGGCGCGGCTGGTGCGGCGCGGGGACTGGCGGTTCATCGCCCCGGCGCAGAAGCAGCAGCTCGAGCTGATCGAGAAGATCCGCAAGGCCCGCGGCGAGACGTTCAAGGAGAACATCTACCGCGGCGGGCACATCAACTGGCTGGTCAACTGCATCGAGATGCTCTACGCCGGCGGACGGAATCGCTGGTCCCAGGCCAAGGACCTGCTCGCCTGGATCGTCGAGAACTACGAGCCCAGCGGACCCGAATGGGAGGATCTCGACCCGCGGAGCGACGCGGACCTGCGCGATTTCGTCCAGTACCGTCTGACCAAGGACGGAACGCCCATCGTCCAGGTCGCCGTCAGCCAGATCGAGGCGGCGCTGATCGCCGCCCTGGAGAACCTCGCCTATGGCGACCGGGAAGAGTACGACTTCTTCGCCCGCCACGCACAGGCCGTCTACAACATCTACCAGCGCGACGCCCAGCCGCGTCTGCGGCTGGAGCCGTTCGGCTCGTACTGGTCCGAGGCGCTGTTGCACATGATCGCCCACCCCTCGGCGCTGGGCACGCGGTTGAGCAGGCAGGCGCGGCGCGACCTGTACATGGAGTTCTACACCGCGCCGTTCGCCCCCCAGCTCTACCACCGCATCCGCCTGTTCGTGGAACCCGACTGGCGGCGGGCGGGCTGGCGCGAGGAGCTGCAGATGGCGTTCGGGACCGCCTTTCCCGCCCCGCCCGGGTACGAGGAGTTCCTCGAAGAGCTGCAGCGCCGCCGTCAGGCCCCGGCCACGGGCGAATGACCGCGCAGCGCTGCGCCGACCGCCGAACGGTTCCCTCGCCGGCGCCCGTTGCGTACAGTGGAAGGTTATGGGCATCCGACGGACGCTGCTCAAACCGGTCGCCTTCCTGGCGGGCAAGCACGCCGACCGGCAGGTCCGCGCCTGGATGGGCGCCCACGAGCGTACGTCCGAGGTCCAGCAGCGCCTGCTGGAGGAGCTGATCGCCCGGCACGCGGCGACGGGGTTCGGGCGGGACCACGACTTCGCGAGCATCCGGACGTACGCGGATTTCGCCCGCGCGGTTCCGGTCCGGACGTACGCGGACCTGCGCGGGTACATGGACCGCGTGTTCGCGGGCGAGACCGCCGCGCTGCTTCCGTCGGAGGATGAGGTGTGCATGTTCTCCCGCACCAGCGGGACCACCGGCATGCCGAAGCACGTCCCCGTCACCCGCCGATGCCTGGCGGACCTCCGCCGCGGGTGGAACGTCTTCGGCGTCAAAGCCCTGCGGGACCACCCGACCGCCTGGCTGCGCGGCATCTGCCAGATCACCTCGCCCATGCGCGAGGACGACAGCCCGACGGGCCTGCCCTGCGGCGCGGTCAGCGGGCTGCTCGCCGCCACGCAGAAGCGCATCGTACGCCGCATGTACCCGGTGCCCCGCGCCGTCTACGGAATCGAGGACCCCGACGCGCGCTACTAC
>JBMCUM010000197.1:0-4006 GCA_048622595.1 Planctomycetota bacterium
CATACGCCCGGGCCCGTCAAGGACGGCCCGGCCCGCGGTGCGGTCGTAGCGCATGATCTCGCATTCGACGCGCGAGCCGTCACCCAGAGTCAACGTGGCGGGGTCCTCGGCGGTTCCGGTCAGGCGTCCGCGCTGACGCCGCCGCCCCGCGGGCGGCGCCGGCTCCTGCCAGTAAGTGAAGGAGCGGCAGGTGGCCGTCGTCTTCCCGTCCGTCAGGCGCACCTCCGCGCCACGTGCCGTGGCCGTGTAGCGCTCGGACGACGGGCTTGCCGTCCACCCCACCGGACGCAGGACCAGGTCCCCCCGCCAGCGGATGACGGTTTGCCGCTTCTGTCCTGCCGGGCGGGTCGCCGGTTGCGTCGCTTCGCCGGCGGGCTCCTCGCCCCGCGGGGACGGGGCCTGCTGTCGGCGCCGGGTCATGGAGCGGTCCCACTCGAAGCGCAGCGCCAACGTCTCGGCCTGCTCGACGCGCCCGGTCGGCGCGGTCAGCGCCACGTTGTCGAACAGCTCGAGGCGGTAGACGTTGTCGGGGCGGTCGCCCTGCTGGGGGCGCGTCGCGGCAGGGGCGGACGGTGCCGGTCGCGTCGTCGGCGCCGGTGCGGGCGTCCCGCGCCGCTCGCCCGTCTCGCCGGACGCCGCCCCGGGCAGCGCCACCAGGTCCACCCCCTCGGGCACGTCGTGCAGCACGATCCGCTTGCCCTGCGTGATGCGCACCAGCTCGAGCTGGCGCGGGTTCTCCGTCCAGGTGATCTCCAGGCCCCTCCCGAAGACGTCCGCCTCGGCCAGATGCATCTCCACGTCGCTGTTGGTCTCGATCCGCAGCAGGTGGCGGTCGAACAGGACGGCGTCCATGCGGACGACGACGCGGTCCTCGGGACGTTCGGAAAGCGGTCCGCGCAGCGGCGAGGTCCCGCGGTCGGCGGTCAGCACCACGTCGTCGGCCAGATAGAGCTGCTGGAAGTCGACATCCATGATGGAACCGGCGAACCGCCCGCGCCCCCGGTCGGCGCGGAGGTGGGCCTCGCGACCGTCCTCGAAGAAGAACGAGATCCGCGGGCGGACCAGCTTGTACTCGTGCGTGCCGACCTTCTCGTAGCGATCGCACGCGAACCGCTGGCGAACGACGCCGTCCTCCCGGGTTTCGATCTTGAGCTTCTCCCCGCGCTGCGGCTCGGGCTCGTCGAAGCTTCCCGCACCCCGCATCTCGCCGTGGCGCGGGGCGTCGGTCTCGACCGCCTCGCCGGAAGCTTCCGGGCGCTGCGGCGCCCACCGGGCCACCAGACGATACGCCCAGAACGCCGCCAGAAGCGCCGCGAACGTCCCGATCAGCAAGCCCGCGCGGCGTTTCATGCATCCGCCTCCGTGCCCGGAAGGTATCGCTCCAGGATACGCCCCCACCGCCCGGAGGCCTTCAGCAGCATCTCGACCACCTCGCGAACGCACCCCGCCCCGCCGGCGGCGCGCGTCACGTACGTCGCCCTGGCGCGGACCTCCTCCACCGCGTCGGCGACGGCAATCGCAAACCCGCAGCCCAGCAGCATCGGAAGGTCCGTCAGGTCGTCGCCCATCGCGGCCGTGCGCGCGGGCTCGGCGTTCAGCTCGCCCAGCACCTCCGCCAAGGCGGCGCCCTTGTCC
Source organism: Planctomycetota bacterium (assembly GCA_048622595.1). Classification (GTDB taxonomy): domain Bacteria; phylum Planctomycetota; class Phycisphaerae; order SM23-33; family SM23-33; genus JAGXKT01. The sequence continues at coordinate 1,636 of JBMCUM010000197.1, forward strand.
TTGGCACCCATGCGGACGGCGTCGACGCCGAGTTCCTCGGCGCGGCGGGTGACGGCGGGCGAGCCGCGTCCCGTGATCAGCGCGGCCCGTCCGCCGGCGCGTTTCCAGTACTTCAACCCGGACCCGTCGCGGACGCAGAATGCGTGGACCTCGTCGCCGGCGGCGGTGTACGTGACGCGCCCGTCGGTGAGCACGCCGTCGACGTCCAAAACGAGCAGCTCGATGTCGGCCGGGTCAGTCGCGGGCATGGTTCACCGTCTTGATCCCCAACACGTCCTGCACGTCGATGACGCCGACGGGCCGGCCTTCGTCATCCAGCACGGGCAGCTCGTCGATGCGATACTCGTTGAAGATCGCCAGCGCCTCGCTGGCCAGCTCGCCCAGGTGCACGTGCTTGGGCTCGCGGGTCATGCACTCGGCGACCGGGGTCCGCAGCACGTCCCCCTCGCGATGCTCGAGCACGATGCGGCGCAGGTCCGCGTCGGTGAGGATGCCGGTCAGCCGCCCGTCGCCGTCGACCAGGAGCATGGCCCCGGAGCGGCGCGGGGCCCGCTCGGCCTCGGCGAGGGCGTCGCCGAGGGTCAGGGCGTCGCTGACCGGGCGGAGGCGTTCGCCGGTCCGCGCGGTCATGGTCTGCTCGACCTTCAGCAGCTTCCGCCCCAGCGACCCGCCGGGGTGGAACGCGGCGTAGTCCTCGGGGCTGAAGTTGCGCATCTGCATCACGGTCAGCGCCAGCGAGTCGCCCAAAGCCAGCATGCACGTCGTCGAGACCGTCGGCGCCAGGCCCAGCGGGCAGGCCTCCTGCACCTGCCCGTAGCACAGCAGGATGTCGGCGTGCCGACCCAGCGGCGAGGCGCTCGTGCCCGTCACCGCGACGAGGTGGGCGCCGCGTCCCTTGATGTGATCGATCAGGCGGACGATCTCCTGCGACGCGCCGCTGTGCGACAGCGCCACGACGACGTCGTCGCGCTGCACGCGCCCGAGGTCCCCGTGCAGCGCCTCGACCGGGTGCAAAAAGATGCTCGGCGTGCCCGTGGACGCCAACGTGCCCGAGATCTTCCGCGCCACGATGCCAGCCTTGCCGATCCCCGTCAGGATCGTCGTGCCCGGGCAGGCGTACACCTCTCGCGCCGCACGGGCGAAGTCCTCGCCCAGCGTCCCGCCCAGGGCGGCCACCGTCCGCCCTTCCAGCTCCAGCGTCTGCCGGGCCAGGTCGAGATCGACTTCGCCCGCGTCCATGAAACCGCCTGCGGCGTCCATGGGCGCATTATGGCCCCGGGGCGCGCGCCGGTCAAGCGGCAGGGGCGCGCGGCGACGCCCCGGCCGGGACGACCCGCCACTTTCCCGGCGTCCCGTCCAATGGTACGCTAGACTTGTCATTACATGGGGCCGCCTCGCGCCCCGCCGATGCAACGGAGCCGACGCGCCATGAGCCGAAACATGCGAGACCTGCGCCGTTTCGCCCGCGCCTACATCCGCCCCCGTGCGGGGATGTTCGGCGTCGTGCAGGCGATGCACATCGTGGCAGCCGGGCTGATCCTGCTGCCCCCGCTGGCCGTCCGCTACGCCATCAACGTGGCCGTGCCCGCCGGAGACCTGTACCTGCTGGGCCTGACCGCTGCGGCCGTGGTGGGCATCTTCACGGCGTTCTTCGCCGCCGCGGCGTTCAAGGAATACTTCGGCCACGAGGTCGCCCAGGGCATCACGTCGCGTCTTCGCAACGACCTGTACGCCCACTTCCAGAAGCTGTCCATGTCCTTTCACGACCGCAGCAAGGCCGGCGGTTTGCTGTCGCGGATCGTCGACGACATCAACGTGGTCCAGGAGGTGATCCACCACGGACCGGAGGCGCTGGTGCTCGGGGCGGTGATGATCAGCGGCGCCACCGGGCTGATGTTCTTTCTGAACTGGAAGCTGGCGCTGGCGGTGCTGGCGTTCGTGCCCCTCCTGGTCGTGTTCGTCTTCCGCGTCGCCGGGCGGATGTGGCAGCAATTCCGCGAGGTCCGCAAGCGCAAGGAAGCCCTCGCCGACGTGCTGGAGGAAAACCTCAGCGGCATCCAGGTCATCAAGGCCTTCGGGACCGAGGACCGCGAGCTGGCGACCATCGCCGACGAGAACACGAACCATTACCACAGCCGCATGTCCGTCATCCGCTACATGTGCCGCCTTTTCCCCGGCGCCATGCTCATCAACAACATGGGCCTGGCGGTGGTGGTCTTCTACGGCGGGTACCTGGCGATCGAGGGGGGGATCGGCTTTGGCGACCTGATGGCGTTCATCATGCTGCTGGGGTACTTCCTGCACCCGATCATGCGCCTGGTGATGATGATGGAGCACGCCGGGCGGTTCTTCGCCTCGCTGGAGCGGTTCT
>JBMCUM010000198.1:0-3983 GCA_048622595.1 Planctomycetota bacterium
AATCGTTTAACACCCCCCGTCTCCGCGACGACGGCTGCCACAACGCCAAGGTGCGACGAACAGCCCGACGACTGCAACTTATCCTATGCTAAGTACTTCTCGCTCACAAGAAAAAACGCAGCGTCCGTCCCAGGCGCCGCATTTCCGCCCGGACCCCTACCGTGAGCCCGTACAATGATAACGCAAAGACATCGGTCGGAACACCGGCCGGGGAGAGAACCATGTATGGCAAGCACATGATGAGAATATCGGCCTTGGTGACGGCGGCGCTGCTGCTGGTCGCCGCGGGGGCTCGCGCCGGGGGGAGAATCTACATCGCGGACGGTCACAGCGGCATTCGGGCCTACCACGGCGGCGGGTACCCGCGGCTGCGCCTGCGCCATCCAGCCGAGCACGGCGCGGTCGACCGGCACGACGTCGGACACCGCGGAGGTCACGCCCATCACCGGCTCCGCCGATTCGACCAGCACGGCGATCGTGACGGGCGGGGCCCGCGCCGCCGCTTCCATCACCGGTTGCGGCGTCGGCGGAGCCACCGCGGGGCGGTGAGGCATTTCGGCCTGCACGGACGCGGGCTCTTCTTCGGCCGCCGCCATGGGACGAGCGGATTCGCCCGCCGGTTCCTGCGCTTCCGGCACGTCCGACCACGGCGGTACATTTACTACGGACGCCGGTACAGCGTGGGATACTACCCGCCCGTGCTGCACACGCGTACATACGCAGTGCGCTACGGCCACATCGGTGGCGTCGTCGAACGCGACAGCGGGCACGCCGAGCGTGACGCGGTTTACGGCCGCGTCAAGCGCCGCGACCGGGGCGAGCCGGACATCGACGTGAACATTCCCATCGATTGACGACGGTTAGGGCGCGGCGGCGAGTTCGTCGCGGCGCGCCTGCACGCGGCGGCGCGCGTCGGGGGGCATATCGGGCTCTTTGAGCAGCGCGTCGCAGCCCTCGACGAAGATGTCGCGCGCATAGTCGCTGGTGAAGGTTCGCTCGTCGGGGGCGCGCCGCCGCGTGAGCTTGAGGAAGCCCTCGAACTCGTCGAAGTAGCTGCCGTAGATGTGGAACGAGTCGGCGCAGTGGATGTACTCGCCCGGCGCCACGCCGACCCGCCCGGCCAGGTCGCGCTGGAGCTCGCTGAAGGCGTACATGTTCATGAACGCGGCCTTGAAGGCGTCGTTCGAGCGGATGTGCACGTTCATGTGCAGCTTGCCGTCGGCGATGCGGAACCAGAGGCGCTGCAGGCAGGCCGGATCGTCGATGTTCACGTCGTTCCACGCCTGCCACGTCACCGCCTGCGCCCGCCGCGTGTAGGGAACCTGCTTGAGCTTTTCGACGGCGGCCTCGAGCTGGTCGATGGGCTCCCGTCCGGGTACGGCGTAGGACGCCAGACGCTCGTGGTACGTGTACTCCCACTTGCCCGCGGCCGGGTCGATCCAGTGATCGTGCACGCCGTAGAGCACCTCGGCGCGGTACTTTTCCAGGTCGTCCAGCCCGCCGGGAAAGGCCCGGTGGATGCGCGGCTCGGCGAAGGGCTCGGTGACGTGGACCAGGGCGGTGACGTCCCGGCTGTTCGGGTCGCCGGGGCGGTCGTACTCGGTGGGGAACGGCTCGCCCTCGTTCCAGCAGGCGACCACGGCGCGCTCCCATGCCATCGGTAGCGTACGCTCGACGATGTGGACGGACTTCATGGGCACCTCCATGCGCCGCGCGACAGGGCGGCGGGGTCATCCGTGACGCCGACAGTGATACCCCCCCCCGACGGCGGCGTCAAGGCGCGCGGCTGTGCAGGCGGGTGGACCAGCCGCTATAATCGCCCTTCATGGACTGCACGCCACGCCTGTCGCATCGCCTTGTCCGGCCTCGCCGCGGGGCGACGCTCGCGCCGCGCGACGCCCGGGCCGCACTGAGCGGGTTGCTGGTGCTGCTCGCCGCGGCCGGGTGCGATTTCGGGGGCAACTTCTTGTCTGGGGGTGAGACGCCGCTGACGGCCTGGGCGGCCGACGAGATGGTCGCCGTGACCGGTCGCACACGCCCGCAGCCGTCGGAGGCGTACGATCCCGACGACGGCGCGGTGGCGCTGCGCTCGGCGGGCAACGAGACGGTCAGCTTCCAGGTCGTCGTCGACGCGGGCGAGCGCGCGGTGGAGGGGCTCCGGGTCGGGGTGCAGGACCTCATCGGTCCTGGCGGGGCGCGGATCGACGCCGAGCGGGTCTCGGTGTTCCGCGCGCTTCCGCTGCACGTGGAGCGCTATCCTCCGTGGTTTCTGCGCCTCGTCGACCGCGTCCCGGCGCCGACGGACTACTACGACGCGCTGGTTCCGCTGGGCGCCGACGAACCGCTGGACGTCGCCACGCAAAAGCGCCTGGTGTTGTGGGTGGACGTCGCCGTACCGCGCGACGCCCGCGGCGGTGACTACGCCGGCGCGCTGATGCTCCGCAGCGACTCGCACGCGCCGTGGCCGCTGCGGATCGAGCTGTCCGTGTGGGACTTCGTGCTTCCGGACGCCCGTCCGTTGCCCGCGGTGGGCGGCTTTGCGTATGCCGACCTGTTCGCCCCGTTGCTGCGGCGCGACGGCGAACCGTTCGAGCCGCCCCGGCTGGACCGCGACAAGCCGCTGGTCCGCCGCGGGCTGGTGCTGATCCGCGAGCTGATGACGCTGGCGCACCGTCACCGGGTCGACCTGTTCGACCGTCGCATCCGTCCCACGCTGCGGCGCGACGCGTTCGGCGACGTGCACCTTGGGTGGGAGGATTACGACGCGATCGTCGGACCCTACCTCGACGGGACGGCCTTCGAGGATCGCATCGGCGTTGCCGCCTGGCCGATGCCGTTCAGCGCCGACTGGCCCGACCCGCACCTGTACGGCGGCGCGGACTCGCCCGACTACGCCGAGACGCTCGGGCCGGTCGTCGCCGCCTGCGCACGCCACTTCGCGGACACGCCGCAATGGGGCGACAAGCTGTTCTGCTGGCTGGACCGCGGACGCGTCGAGCCGGCTGGCTACGCCCGCCACGCCGCCGTGGCGCGGCTCGTGCGAGCGGCCGAGACGCACGTGCCCATCCTGTCGCGCCTTCCGGTCGCCCCCCCGGCAGCCAGCCGGTGGCGCCCCCCGGAGGGCTTCGCCGGTCTGGTGGACATGTCCGCGCCGCCGGCGCAATGGCTGGACCCGGTCGCGGCGCGCCAGGCGGCGCGGGGGGAGCATCCGCTGGCGGGGGTGTGGCTGTCGCCGGGCACGCCGCCGTACCTGCCGAGCATGGGCGTTCTGGCCTCACCGGCGGACGTCCGGGCCGTTCCCTGGTTCGCCATGAAGTACCGCTGCGCGGGGCTGTTCCTTCCGGAGGTGCTCCACTGGGGCGAGGACCCGACGTCCCCGACGGCGTCGGCGCAGACGCGGTTATTCTACCCGGGCTCGCTGGTCGGTCGGAAGATGCCGCTGCCGTCGGTGCGCCTCAAGCGGCTGCGCCGGGGCCTGCAGGACCTCGTGTACCTGCGCCTGCTCGAACAGCACGGGCGCGAAGAGATCGGCCGCACCGTCTTGGACGCCATGGTCCGCTACGCCGGACAGCAGGCCGCCGGCGACAACTACCTCGACCCGCGTCTGGCCGGGTGGGTCACCGCCCCGGAGGCCTGGTGCCAGGCGCGCCGCCTGCTGGCGCTGGAGATCCTCGACGCCATGCACCGGTCCGACCGAAGCCGCGAGGAACTGCTCGCCCAGCGCATCGCCTGGCGGACGTTCGACACCGCCACGCACGAGGTCCGCGTCGAGCAGATCCGCTCGCGGCTGACGCCGATCGGCGGCGAGGGGGAGTCCGGCGTACTGGAGCTGACGCTGCGCCTGGAGCTGTACAACGAATACACCCGGGACGTCGACGTCCGCGTCGCGGCCGAGGGCTGGCCCGAGGGGTGGGAGTCGGTAAACGACACGGCCGAGCTGAGCCCGCTGCCCGCCGGGCAGCGCCGGACGGTCACGCTGCGGG
>JBMCUM010000199.1:0-3966 GCA_048622595.1 Planctomycetota bacterium
CAGGCCCATCGCCGCGGCGACGGCGCTGCTGGAGGAGATCGTCGAGGCGACCGGCCGCGACGCGGTCCGGGGACTGCGCCTGACCGGAAGCGGCGCCCGCGCGGCGGCGGCGACGCTGGAGGCGCCGACGGTCAACGAGTTCCGCGCCGCCGCGTCCGGCCTGGCCGCGACGGGCACCGAGGCGACCTGCGTGTTTGAGATGGGCGGGGAGGCGAGCAAATATCTGCTGCTGGAGCGGTCCGCGGACGGGTACGACATCGCCGATTACGCCACCAACGGCGACTGCGCCGCCGGGACCGGCGCGTTCCTGGACCAGCAGGCCGGACGGCTGCGCTACGACATCGAGGAGGTCGGCGACGTCGTCCTGGGCGCCGACCGGGCCGCCGGCATCGCCGGGCGGTGCAGCGTCTTCGCCAAGAGCGACATGATCCACGCCCAGCAGAAGGGTTACACCCCCGCGGAGGTGCTCCGCGGGCTGTGTGACGCCGTGGCGCGCAACTTCCGCGCCGCGGTGGTTCGCTCGCACCCGGTGACGCCGCCGGTGGCGCTGATCGGCGGCGTGGCCGCAAACCAGGCCGTCGTCCAGGCGATGCGCCGCGCCTTCCAACTCGGCGACGACGAGCTGTTCGTCCCCGAGGCGTACGCGCACGTTCCGGCGATCGGCGCCGCCGCAGAGGCCGCACGTGCCGGCGAAAACCGCGCGCTGTCGCATCTGGCCGCGCTGCGTGCCGCCAGCGATACGGCGGGGGACGACTTGCCCACCCAGGAGCCGCTGGCGTTGGAAGGCGTCGTCCTGCTGCGCGATCGCCAGAAGCCCTATACGCCCCCGCCGGGCGACGAGCCCATCGACGTGTATCTCGGGCTGGACGTCGGAAGCGTCTCGACCAACGTGGTGGCGATTGATCCGGACGGGCAGGTGGTCGCGGAGATCTACACCCGCACGCGGGGCCGGCCCATCGAGGTCGTCACCGACGCCCTGGCGCAGATCCAGCGCCAGTGGGGCGACCGCCTGCGCGTCTGCGGGGCGGGGGCGACCGGCTCGGGACGGGAGCTGGTCGGGGCGCTGGTCGGGGCCGACACTGTCAACGACGAGATCACGGCCCACAAGACCGGCGCGACCTTCGTCGGGCTGACGATGCTGGACGGGCGCACCCCGGAGACGATCTTCGAGATCGGCGGGCAGGACTCCAAGTTCATCTCGCTGGACCGCGGCGTTGTGGTGGACTTCACGATGAACGACGCCTGCGCGGCCGGGACGGGCAGCTTCCTGGAGGAGCGCGCCGAGGAGCTGGAGATCGCTATCAAGGAGGAGTTCGCCGAGCTGGCGCTGTCCAGCGAGGCGCCCGTCCGCCTCGGCGAGCGGTGCACCGTGTTCATGGAGCGGGACGTCAACAGCTACATGCAGCGAGGCGCCGAGACGCGCGACCTGGTCGCCGGGTTGGCGTACTCCGTGGTCTACAACTACATCAACCGAGTCGTCCGCGGGCGGCACATCGGTGAGACGATCTTCTTTCAGGGGGGCACGGCCTACAATGACGCCGTGGCGGCCGCCTTCGCCCGCGTCACCGGCAAGCAGATCATCGTCCCCCCGCACAACGGGGTGGTCGGGGCGATCGGCGCGGCGCTGCTGGCCAAGGACAAGATGACCCACGCCCCTGAGGTCGAAGGTCGAAGATCGAAGGTCGAGGATCGGGGCTCGACGTTCGACATTCGACGTTCGCAGGAGCATCAGGCCGAGGGGACGTACGTTTCAGACGAGGTGCCGGCTGAGCCTGAGGCGGGCGAGGCTGCGCAGTCGGCCTTCCGCGGATGGGACATGTCGAAGGTCGATTACGCCCTCCGCGAGTTCACCTGCAAGGGGTGCTCCAACCACTGCTGCATTCAGCAGTTCACGGTGGACGGGGAGAAGACCTACTGGGGCGACAAGTGCTCCGACCGTTACCGCAAGCGTGCCAAGACCGCCCGCAAGGCGGTGATCGAAGACCTGTTCGCGTTGCGCGAGGGGTGGTTGCTGGACGAGTCCGACCTGCCCGTCGTCGGCGACGAGGCGCCGAGGGTCGGCATCCCGCGGGCGATGTTCGCCCTGGAGCAACTGCCGTTCTGGCGGACGCTGCTGGGGCACCTGGGCTACCGCACCGTGCTCAGCGACCAGACCAACGCGCGGATCGTCCGCGCCGGGGGCGACGCCGTCGTCGCCGAGCCGTGCTTTCCCATCATCGTCGCCCACGGGCACGTCGCGGACCTCGAGGCCCGCAACGTCGACTTCATCCTGCTTCCGAACATCGTGTCGATGGAAACCCAGTGGCTGCACACGGAGTCACACGTGTGCCCGTGGCACCAGACGCTCCCGTTCGTCGCCCGCCGGGCGCCGAAGCTGCGCCACCTCGCCAAGCGGTTCTGGACGCCCACGGTGCGGTTCCGCGAGGGGCGCCCCGGCGTCTGCCGCACGCTCCAGGCGTTCTTCAAGCCGCTGGGCCGCGACAGGAAGACAGTCAGCCGGGCCGTGCGGGCCGCCTTCAGCGCCCAGGACCGCTTCGAGGACCGGCGCCTCGCCGCCGGACGCGAGGCGATCGAGACGCTCCGGGACGCCGGCGAACCCGCCGTCGTGATCGTCGGCAGGCCGTATAACGTCCACGACGCGGGCGTGAACCTCGCGGTCCCGCGCAAGCTGCGGGAGCAGTACGGCGTCAATTGCATCCCGCTGGACTTCCTGGACATCGGGGGCGTCAGCGTCCGCGATCTGAACCAGCACATGTACTGGTCGCTGGGGCGGAAGATCCTCGCGGCGGCGCGCCTGGTGGGGCGGTATGAGAACTTCCACATCATCCACATCACGAACTTCAAGTGCGGGCCCGACTCGTTCATCAAGCACTTCATCGGGCGGGCGTGCGGGGCGCCGTTCCTGACGCTGCAGATGGACGCCCACAGCAACGACGCGGGCGTGATGACGCGCTGCGAGGCCTACCTGGACAGCAAGGGGATCCTCCGCCCGTGGCGAAACGCGCCGACGCAGGGCGAGCGGCAGACCGCCGCGCTGGCGTAGCTTCAGGCGCCGGACGGTTCGTCGCCCGTTGCGTCCGAAGCGCCCGTGCGTCCGCCTGCGGGTTCGCCGGCGCTGCCGCGGGAGTCCCGTCTTCTCAGCAGGTTGACCCGCAACTCGTACGCCGCGCAGAGCATCCACACCGCCCCGGCCAGCTCGAGCAGCTCCTCGACGTTTCGCAGCCGGCGTTTTTCCGGGGCGTGCGCGCCGGGCAGCACCAGCCCGAAACGCCGTTCCCACGAATCGGCACGGTCCAGCACCTGCGCGACGACCAGCGTCACGCCCCCTGCGACGAGAACCCATACGAAGCGGTTGCGCAGGACGGGCTTGAGGTGCGCGCGGATCGCCCGGCGGTGGCGCCACAGCCACCACCCAACGCCGAGGAGGATGAGCACCGCGGGGATGCCCAGGCCGATCTTCACCGCCGTGGGGACGTCGTCGGCCGGCTTGAACAGGTACGCGATGCTGAACAGGTGCACCTTGAAGAAGATCGCGTCCAGCTCCAGCTCCCGCCAGGCGCAGAACGTCAGCACGCCGGCGCCCAGCGCGACGACCGCCCAGTCGCCCCGACCCGCGCGCCGCAGGCGGCGCGCCAGCAGGCCCGTCACGCAGGCCGCCGTCCACAGGCACACGGTGCCGACGATCTGCACCCAGCTCAACTCGGAGTCGTACCGGACCGGTACCGCGGCCCAGTGGATCAGTCCCGCCGCGCACGGGGCCGCACCGGCTGCGGCGTAGAGCGCCAGGCGGCGCGCGAACGACCCGGACCCGTCCGAAGGATGCTCGATGTGCGGCATGGTGCCCACGGGGGCTCGTATAGGTAGCGCGGGGCGGAAAAGCAAGCGTTCGCCGCGCTGCGGCCCGTTGCGGGCGAGCCATTTGCGATGTGGCCTTTATCCGTAGAAGCTATGAAAGCCGGGTCTCCC
>JBMCUM010000200.1:0-3938 GCA_048622595.1 Planctomycetota bacterium
GGCGTGCAGCACGCGCGCGATCACGCGCGTGCTGCGGTCGGCGTCCGTCAGGATGTCTTTGATGCGCCTCGCCACGTCCGGGCTCTGCGCCGCGTCGAGCTGCCCCACGATCGCATCGAGCGTCGCGGCGTCCTCGATCCACCCGCGGATCTGCCCGGTCGCCTCCTCGCCCGGAGCGGTCAGAACCGCGATCCGCTCGGCGGAACCCTCGACGTAGCGCTGCAGCGCCTCGACGGCCAGGTCCGTAAACACCGGCGTCAGAAAGTCGCGTAACGCGGCCGGGTCCTCGGCGTCGATCAGCGAGGCGATGTGCTGCACCGCGCGGCGCTTGGCGTGCTCGCGAGGCCAGTAGTCCGCGGTGAGCTCATCGACCCCCGCCGGAGGCAACGGCGGCAGATCGCTCTGCCTGATGGTCGAGAGGTCCGCGAAGGCGCGGCGGACGGCGGGCGACGTGACGACCTCGCCGGAACCGGCGGTTTCGGCCTCGATGGTCTCTAGATACTCGCGGCATTCCTGCCACAACATCAGCGCGTTCTGCAGGTCGGGGGCGTTGACCAGCGCGGACCCGCGCCCCGTCTTGGCGGCAACCCAGTCGGTCAGCATCTCGCGGGCGACCCGGTCGCGAAGCGCCGCGGCGTCCCCGGCGTCCGCCTCGACGACCAGACGCTCGGCGGGTGACGGTGCGGCCTTATCGGCGGAGCGCTCGGCCTCGCGCCGCACCTTGCGGCTGGACCGGCGGCTGTCGGAATCGGAGCATCCCCCCAGGGTCCAGGCGGCGGCCAGAAGCGCCGCTACCGTCACTACCAGACGTCGGTGGCTGTCCACGGTGGTTCTCCCTGCTGGTTTGCGGGCAACGGGCGCCTCTTCTACCGCGCAGGCGGGGGGTTTGCAACGTCGCTCGGCCTGTCCGATGACGGCGGGGCGTCCAGGCGCCCCAGCACGGCGTCCAGGTCGTCCACGTCCAGCGCGTAACCGCGTCGCGCCCCGGCTGCCGGGGCGCACAACATCAACCGGCCGGCGCGGACCTGCATGCTCACCGCGCGGTCGGCCAGCGACCCGGCCGCCCGAGCCAGTCGCTCGGCGACGCCCGCATCGCCGTCCCCGCGCCACGGGCCGCGGGCGACCTGCTCCTCCCGCGCCGACAGCGGCGCCAACGCCAGGTCGTCCACATGCCACAGGATCGCATCCGCCAGGTCCACGCCCTCGGCAACCAGCACGGTGTAATGGCGCGTCACGCGGCGCGTTGCGTGACCCGCCTCGCAGCGAAAGTCAAACACCCGCGCCACCCGTCCGCGCCGCTGCCCGTAGGTCACGTCCCTTGCGCGGGGGCTGTGTCCCGACGAGATCAGCGCCACGTCGCCGTAGCGCCGTGGGATGTCGAACGGGTCGCCCGCGGCGAACCGCATCCCGCATTCGTGGGCGGACCGCGCCAAGACCCGCGACCGCCGGCGGCGACGGACCGCCATCACCGCGAAGTACACCACCGCGGCGGCCAGCATGCCCAGCAGCACCAGTCGTACGATCACGTGCGCCTCTCACCGCCACCGCGGCGCGTCACTCCCGTTCGGCGGGACGCGTCGCCGGACGCGTGGTGGCGCCGTCCTCGCCGGGCTTGGGGAGCTTGTACTCCACGTCGTAACCCCGGAACGGCGGGCCGTCCAGCGCGTCGATCCAGTCCCGCACCATCCCGTACTTCGGGTCCTCCCGGTCGCGGAACAGCGGCTGAATCTCCTCGGGGTGCTTGCGCTCGGCATACTTGGCCGGCAGCCCGTACTGGAGCACCAGCGACAGGTCAGGGTGGTCGCGATCGATGGCCTTCCACCCGTCGTCCTCGTAAGTGCTGAGAATGTAGAAGTTCGTGTAGTGGGCGCGCGTGCGGTCCCCGACGACGTCGAACAGCTTGAAGCGCACCTCGCCGTCGCCCTTCTCGCGCTGACCGTGACAGCCCGCGCCGGCGCAGCTCTGGCGAAGCAGCGGCCAGATCTGCCGCTGGTAGGTCACCATCACCTGCGGATCCCGGCGAAAGACGATGTCATCGCGAATCTTGTGGGCGCTCTTGTCGGTATGCTCGAGGATGTATTGCGCCTGGTCCAGCATGCTCATGTCCCAGAACTCTTTCTCGAAGCCCGGTTGCTTGAAGTCGCCCCGCCCCCGACGGGCGTCGACGAACCGTCGACGCACCCCGTTCTTGAACGTCACCCGAATCTGCTCGTCGTCGCGGGCTTCGCGCTGGCGGATGCGGTTGACGTCCTTCATCTTCATCAGGGCACGCCGCGGCGGAGTGGTCCCGTCGGGACCCTCCCCTTCGCCGGCGTCCTCGGCCTCCCGGGCCGCGAGTCTCTCGCGAACCTGATCGAGCAGCAGATCGGCCATCTCGAAGTCCTCGCCTTCCTTGGCGCGGAGCTCCTTGGCGGCCTCCAGCTCGCGCTGGGCGATCTCCAGGTAGCCCTTGTTCAGCGCCCACCGGCCCAGGCTATAGCGAACGACGGGATCGGACAGGTCCTTGCCTTCTTTGCGTTTGGCGTACTCGTCCTCGGGCGTGACGACGTCCTCGATGGACTCGACCCGATCGGCGGGAATGACCGCAGTCAGCCCCTCGGGCGTGGTGATCCGGTACCCGTCGTCCGTCTCGACGACCGTGCCGGTAATCTCCCGCCCGTTCTTCAGCGTGACCTTCCGGTGCTTCGCCGCGGCGACTCCGGCCAGAAGCACACACATCACACACACAAACAGCGCATGTCGTTTCCGCATGTCGGCACCTCTCTGCACGGGGCGGGCCTGGTCCCGCCCGGGCGTCGCCGGTTCATGCGTCCGACGGTCCGCCCCGCGGTCCGGGCGCCCGGTGACAGGCGGCAGTGGGATTCGAACCCACGAATAACGGATTTGCAATCCGTCGCCTTGGTCCACTTGGCTATGCCGCCGCAAGCGCCAGTATACCAACTCTCCTGTTCGGTTCAACGCCGCGGGACGCTTAGCGGCGCGGTCCGTTCGTGGTACGATTCGCACGCGATGCCCGAGGAAACCGCCCACGTCAACCCGCCTTATCTCACCGCCGAGCTTCCGGGCGTCGGCGGACGGATCAAGCCGCGCCCGGAGGACTTCCGCGTGGAGGAGCTGCCCCTGTACCGCCCCGCGGGGGACGGGACGCACCTGTACTTCCGCGTGACCAAGAGGGGCGCGACCACCCCCGACGCCGTCGGACGCATCGCCCGGCACATGGGCGTCCGGCGCACGGCGATCGGGCTGGCGGGGCTCAAGGACGCCCGCGCCGTGACCGTGCAGATGATGTCGCTGGAGCACGCCGACGCCGATCGCCTCGCCGCGTTCGCCGACCCGTTCGTCCGCGTCGAGCCGGCCGGATGGCACACCAACAAGCTTCGCACGGGGCACCTGGCCGGAAACCGCTTCGCCATCCGCCTGCGCGATGTCGGCGCCGACGACCTGCCCGCCGCACAGGCCGTGCTCGACGTCCTCGCCCGCCGCGGCGTGCCCAACTATTTCGGGCGGCAACGGTTCGGATCGCGAGGCGAGACGGCCGCGCTGGGCGAGGCGCTGGTCCGCGGCAAGCTGGACGAGTTTCTGGCGCTGTTCCTGGGCCGACCCGGCGCCGCCGACGGACCGGACGTCCGCGCCGCGCGCGACGCGTTCGACGCCGGGCGATACGCCCGCGCGCTGGACCGCTGGCCCCGCGCGTTCGGCGACCGGCGCAAGGCGCTGGCCGCCTACAAGAAGCGCCGCACCCCCAAGGCCGCCCTGGCGGCGGTGGACAAGCGGATGCGCCGGTTGTTCGTCTCGGCCTTTCAGGCGGCGATCTTCAACGACGTCCTCGCCCGCCGCATCGACTCGCTGGACCGCGTGCTGACCGGCGACCTGGCACGTAAGACCGACAGCGGCGGGGTTTTCCGCGTTGACGACCCCGAGGTCGAGCAGCCCCGCGC
>JBMCUM010000201.1:0-3933 GCA_048622595.1 Planctomycetota bacterium
CTGGACAGGCGTTGGCGGAGGCGGCGGCGCGACGCCTCGGCCGCTTCGCGCTGGGCGTCGTCGTGGTAGAAGATCGCCGAGCGGTACTGGGTCCCCACGTCCGGTCCCTGGCGGTTGTGCTGCGTCGGGTCGTGGGCGTCCCAGAAGACCTCCAGCAGGTCGTCGTAGCGGACCTGCCGGGGATCGTAGACGACCTCGACGGTCTCGGCGTGCCCCGTCGCGCCGGAGCAGACCTGCTCGTAGGTCGGGCTGTCCGCCGTCCCGCCGGTGTAGCCCACGGCGGTGGAGACTACCCCGTTGACGTTGCGGAACGTTTCCTCGATGCCCCAGAAGCAGCCGGCCGCGAATGTGGCGCGCTCGTACCGGCCGTCCTCGCTCTGCGCCAGCGCCTGCTCGTGGGCGGCCTTCGCCTGCTCGTCCGACGGCATCTCGTTCCTCCCGTCGCGGCATCCCGTCGCGACCGTCAGTACGATGACAGCGCCCCCGCACAGCGCTGCAGTATACGTGCTGCCCGTCATCGGGTCATTCTAGGCGCGTCCGGCCGCGCCGACGCGCCCCGGTCCGGCTCACCGGCTGACGACGAAGATCGCCAGGTCCGCGTTGCGGTTGGGCTCGTCGTTGGTTTCCCGGCCTGCCTCGGTGTCCAGCGTGATGCGCCGCTGGACGGTGATGCCCTTTTCGGCGCAGAAGTTTTCGAAGTCGGCGATGGAGAAGAAGCGGATGTTGGGCGTTTCGTACCACTTGTAGGGGAGCTGCCCGGTGGCCTGAGGCGCCCGGCCTTGTTCGGCGAGCATCCGTCGCAGCTTGTGGTAGGCGAAGTTGGGGAACGTCACCACGCACCGCCTTCCGACGCGGAGCATCTCGTCGACGATCCGCTCGACGTCGCGGACCGCCTGGAGCGTCCGCGACAGGACCACGTAGTCGAACTGGCGGTCGGCGAACTCGGGAAGCCCCTCGTTCAGGTCGGCGTGGAGCACGTCCAGCCCGCGCCCGACGCAGGTGCGTACGCCCCGCTCGTCGACGTCCACGCCGCGGACCCGCGCGTGGTGGCGGTCCTTCAGCAGGCGCAGCAGCTCGCCCTCCCCGCAGCCGAGGTCCAGCACGCTCGCCGCCGGCGGGATCAGGTCCAGCACGCGCTCGTAGTCCAGGCGGTGCCGGCGGAAGATGCCCGTCGGCTCGTGGGCGCCGGGCGGCTCGTCGCCGCCGCCCGAGCCGTTCAGGTTCGCCAGGAACCCCCGCACCAGCTCGCCGTACATGTCCAGGTCGTGCGGTAGCAGCATCGCGTCGTGCCCGCACGAGCTGTTCACGTTGCAGTAGCTGACGGGCTTGTTCGTCGCCGACAGGGCGTCGACGATCTGTCGCGACTGGGCGGCCGGGAAGAGCCAGTCGCTGGTGAAGCTGACGATCAGCCAGCGGGCGTCGCACGGTTGCAGCACGGGCGCGAGCTGCCACGGGTCCGCCCCGAGGTCGAACAGGTCCATCGCCGTCGACAGGGCGATGTAGCTGTTGGCGTCGAAGCGCTCGACGAACTTCGCGCCCTGGTAGCCCAGGTAGGACCCGACCGCGAAGGTCTTCTCGAATCCGACCGGAACGTCGCGCGGGCTGAGGCGGTCGGTGCCGAACTTTTCGGCCATCGCCTCGCGCGACAGGTAGGTGATGTGACCGATCATCCGCGCGATCGCCAGGCCGGTGTGGGGCTTGGTGGTCCGATCGTAGTACTGCCCGGCGTGGAAGTCCGGG
Organism: Planctomycetota bacterium; assembly: GCA_048622595.1. Lineage (GTDB taxonomy): Bacteria > Planctomycetota > Phycisphaerae > SM23-33 > SM23-33 > JAGXKT01. The sequence goes on from JBMCUM010000201.1 coordinate 1,741, forward strand.
TCGTGGAGGATGGCGTTGCGGGCCACCACGTCGAACGCCAGCGCCTGGCTGGACAGGCGCGGCGCCGTGGCGATGGGCACCAGTCCGCGCATCGCCTTCGGGTGGCGCCGCGCCCAGTCCAGAACCATCAACCCGCCCATCGACCCGCCGACGACCGCAAGCAGCCGCTCGATACCCAGCTCCGCCACCAGTCGGCGCTGCACCGCCACCATGTCGCCGACGGTGATGGTGGGGAAGTCCTGCCCGTAGGGTCGTCCGGTCGCGGGGTCCGTCTCGCTCGGTCCGGTGGTCCCGCGGCAGCCGCCGAGGACGTTCGGGCAGATGACGAAATACCGGTCCGTGTCGACGGGCTTGCCCGGTCCGACGACGATGTCCCACCAGCCCGGGTCGTCGTCGGGGTCGTGTGCGGCGACGTGGGAGTCGCCGCTCAGCGCGTGGCAGATCAGCACGGCGTTGTCGCGCGCCGGGCTCAACTCGCCGTACGTCTCGTAGGCGCAGGTGACCCGGTCGAGCCGACCGCCGCGCTGGAGATCCCACGGGCCGGCGAACGTGACCGTCTCGACGTGCTTCAGCGGTCGGGACGAGCGGACCGCGTCGCTGCTGTCGGTGAAGGCGTCGCTCATGCGGGCTGCTCCCCGGCGGCGCGAAGGGCCTGGTCCAAATCGGCGCGGATGTCGGCGACGTCCTCGATGCCGACCGACAGGCGGACGTACTCCGGCGAGACGCCCGCGGCGCGCTGCTCGTCCTCGCTGAGCTGCTGGTGCGTCGTCGAGGACGGGTGAATCACCAGCGTCTTCGCGTCGCCGATGTTCGCCAGGTGACGCGCCAGGCGCACGTTGTTGATGAACCGCTCGCCGGCCTCCCGCCCGCCGCGGATGCCGAACCCGACGATTGCCCCGGCGCCGTCGGGCAGGTAGGTGCGCACGTTTTCGCGGCAGGGATGGTCGTCCAGCCCCGGGTAGTTGACCCACTCGACGTTCGGATGCTCGGCGAGCCATTCGGCGATGGTCCGGGCATTGGCGCAGTGGCGCGGCATGCGCAGGTGCAGCGTCTCCAGACCCAGCAGGAACAACTGCGCCGCGTACGGGCTCATGCACGCCCCGGCGTCGCGCAGCCAGTGCGTCCGCAGGTGCGCCGCGAAGGCGATGTTGCCCACGTCGCGGACGGCGTCGGTGAACACCGCGCCGTGGTAGGCGGGGTCAGGCCGGCAGAACTGCGCCCAGCGATCCGGCGCCGCTTCCCAGTGGAACTTCCCGCCGTCGACGACGGCGCCGCCGATGTGGGCGCCGTGTCCGCCGATGAACTTGGTGGCCGAGTAGACGACGATGTCCGCCCCGTGGGTCAGCGGGCGGAACAGCACCGGGGTGGCGACGGTGTTGTCCACCACGACGGGCAGACCCAGCTCGTGGGCGGCCTCGGCGACCTGCTCGAAGTCCGGCACGTCATTTTTTGGGTTGCCGATCGTCTCGAGGTACACGAACCGCGTGTTCTCGTCGGCGAGCCGCTCGATGCGGTCCGGCTCGAGCGGGTCGAACGCGCGGGCCTCGATGCCCTGCCTGGGCAGCGTCTGGGTGAACAGCGTCCACGTCCCGCCGTACAGACTCCGCGAGGTGATGAAGTTCTCGCCCGCACGGGCGAGCGTCATCACCGTCGCGTGGATCGCGGCCATCCCCGACGCCAGCGCCACGCCCGCCTGCCCGCCGTCCATCGCCGCCAGTCGCTTCTCCAGCACGTCCAGCGTCGGGTTGCCCAGGCGGGAGTAGATGTCCCCGAACCGGCGCAGGGCGAACAGGTCGGCCGCGTGCTGCGTGTCCTCAAAGACGTAGCTGGTGGTCGCATAGACCGGAACGGCCGCGGGGTACGACGGGGCGGGCGGCTCGTATCCGGCGTGAAGTGCCTTGGTTGCCAGGCCATATTCGTGGGTCATTGGGGGTTCCTTTCAGCCGATGTCCGTGTCGGCATCGAGAGATGCGAGCCGGGCGCAGGAACGTCCCGCGCGAATCGGCTCAGGGAGCGGTTTGCCCTTCCGGGCCGCATCGGTCCCTGTGTGTTCCGCGGAAACGCTCCGCCCGCACGGGCGATCGCATGTCTGCGGAACCGGGCTGGCTGCGGCACCTTGTCCCGACTGGGGAGCTGTCGGGGCAGGTTGCCGTGCGGTCATCGGGCCAGTACCCTCGCGCACTCTCAATGCTC
>JBMCUM010000202.1:0-3925 GCA_048622595.1 Planctomycetota bacterium
GGCTCTTCCAGCAGCGGGCGCAGCTCCGGTGTGGTGGGGCGGACCTCGGCGTGGTACTCCACCGCCCGCGACCGCAACCGCGCGCGTCCCGTGACCGGCGCGGCGCCGGGCTCGATGCCCGCCAGCCGCCACCGGCGCGACTGACCGGGCCCGATGGAGCGGAGCTGATCGGCGATCGCCTCGCGCAGGTCCTTCTCGGCGCGTCGTTTGGCCTCCGGCTCGCTGAGGCCTTCGCTTCGCTGGTACTCGCGCCAGGACTGCTCGAACCCCTCGCCGCCGTCGCGCTGTCTGGCGCGGGCGACCAGCTCGTCGATGACCGGCTCGGGGCGGACCTCCGCGCGGGCGGCGAACACCTCGGTCTCCACCGCCACCCGGTCGTTGTGATTCAGCGCCTCCCGCGTCCGCAGGTGCTGGGCGACGGCGTAGATGGACCCGCAGGCGACCGCCAGCAACGCCGCGTCCAGCAACACGATGCCCCCCCAGCGCCCCACGATGTACTGCCACCGCGGCAGGGGCTTGACGACCAGGAGGAACACGTGCCGGGCGCGGACGTCCCCGGCGACGACGCCCACCCCCAGCAGGATCGTCACAAAGCTCAGCAGGATGCTCACCGCGGCCGTGCTGTACGCCAGGAACGTCCGGATCCGTCCGCCCAGCGTGCCGTCGCCCGTGACCGTCAGGGCAAGCGCCACCAGCGTCACCGCCAGGACGGCGATGAACGCCGCGGCCAACTTGGTACGGAGGCACTGCGCGAGGGTGTATCTCGCGACGGCCCAGATCCCGCGCATGGTCAGGACTCCTCGCGGGCGGAACTGTCGCCGTGGCTCTGGTCGTCTTCGTCGCGGTCGTCGCGGTCGGCGTCGCCGATCAGCTCGTCGATCACGCCGCGGTCGGGCTTTCCGCGATCCGGATGCCGCCCGGCGGGGGGGTGTTGCTCGTCCGGCTCCTGAGGCGGGGGCTCCGCGCCTCGGTCGCGGATCAACCCGTCGAGGACCTCCTCGCCCGGCGCTTCGCGCCCGGGCTGTTGATCCGGCGTTTCGGACGGGGCGGGCTCGGGCGCGGGCTCGGGCTGCCTGCCCGCCTCGACGAGCTGCTCGATGACCTGCTCGCCGCCGGCGGAACCGCCGCGGAGGAACTCGGCCACCTCGCCGATCGCGACCGCCCCGCCGGTGACGGCCTTCTGGCGCCGGGCCTCCTCGACCACACGCAGGAACAGCGCCTCAAGCCGGTCCCGCGGGCGGGTGACCTCCAGCACGTCGCGTCCGGCCTCGTCGAGAACGGCGCAGACCTTTTCGAGCGTGGCCTCGTCGAGCTGCTCGGTGACGATCTGCGTCGAGCCGCGTCGGGTCAGAAGCTCATCGACGCGTCCCAGCGCGCGGCGGCGGCCTCCGTAGAGGACACACACGCGGTCGCAGACGTCCTCGACGTCGGCCAGCAGGTGGCTGGACAGCAGGACGGTCTTTCCCCGTCCGGACAGCGTGCGGATCAGGTCCTTGAACTGGCGCGTGCCGATGGGGTCCATCCCGCTGGTCGGCTCGTCGAGGATCAGCAGGTCCGGGTCGTTGATCAGCGCCTGGGCCAGCCCCAGTCGCCGCTGCATGCCCTTGGAGTATTCCGCCACGCGCCGGTAGGCGACCGCGCCGAGACCGACCATCTCCAGCAGCATGTCGATCCGCCGGCGGCGCTGTCCGCGGGGCAGGCGGAACAACCGCCCGTAGTAATCCAGCGTCTCCCGCGCATCGAGGAACGGATACAGATACGTGTCCTCCGGAAGGAAGCCGATGCGCGACTTGATCTTGACGTCCGTCGGCGGACGGTCGAACACGCGAATCCGCCCGCGCGTCGGAAACAGCAGCGCCAGGATCATCTTGATCGTCGTCGTCTTGCCCGAGCCGTTCGGACCCAGCAGCCCGAAGACCTCCCGCGGAGCGATCTCCAGGTCCAGGTCCTCGACGGCCGTGACCTTCTCCCGCAGCCAGAAGTCGCGGAACACCTTCGTCAGCCCCACGGTACGGACGACCGCGTCCGATTGGGATTCTTCAGCAACCATAACGAACCGTTGGTTTCATCCTGTGCTGCACAACGCCGGGTCCACGAACGACGCGGCAGCAGCAGTGCGCGAATGGCACGAATGCCGCAAAGAACACAACAGCCCACAGGTCACGCGGATTACGCGGACTTGACTTCTCGCTGCGGTCCCGGCGATGCCCGTGCCCACGACGGAGGCCGGAAGCGGCGGCGCGCTCGGCGCGGCGTCGCGGTCCGTAATCCGTGCAGTCTGCGTAATCTGCGGATGTTGTCACGGGTGTCACTGCCGGTCCGGGGATCGTTCGCCGCCGCCTGCCTGCCGCTCTCGCCGACGGAGCTGCTCCAACTCCATCTCACCGGCGATGCTCGGATCCTGCCCGACGCGCCAGATGACCTTCTGGCCCGGAGTCAGGCGGATCGTCTCGAACATCGGGTAACCCATGATCTTGTCGCGGGTCTGGAACCACTCGCGCTGCACGACCTGCCACGAGATTTCCGGGTCGCGGAACTTGGGAAGGAGCTTGGCGAACCGCTCGGCGCGGGCGCGGACGGCCTGGATCTTCTCCTCGCGCTCGGCGCGGGCGCGGGCGATGATGCTGCTGGCCTCGCCGCCGGTCGCCGGGGCCGTCAGCATCGCGTAGATCCGGCGGAGCAGCTCGTCGGCGCGGGCTTGCATCTCGCCCGCCTGCCGGGCCAGCGCCTCGGCGTCCTCGCCGACGCCAGCTTCCGCCTCGGCGCGCAGCGTTTCAGCCCGCTGGCGGACGACGCGATAGCGGTCGATCAACCCAGCCGGTGCTCCACCCGGCCTCGTCGTCGCTGCAGCGGCGCCGGAGGGGGCCTCGCCGTCACGCGGTTTGGAACCAATGACGTATTCCAACTCCCCAACCAGCGCCTTGTAGTTTTCACCGGCCGCCGAACGCAGCGTGCTCGTGGCGTCCTGACGGGCGGTCTGGACCATCCGCTCGTATTCGCTGGTGGCGTTCTGCACCGCGCGGAACGCGGCCAGCGCGCCCAGCGGCCAGGTGATGTTGTTGCCCACGTCGATCCGAACGACCCGCAGTCCGGAGCCCAGGGCGGTGAGCCGCTCGTTCGTCCGCCGCTGGACCTCCTCGACGAATTGCTGGAGGATCGCGCCGGTGCCCTGCAGCCCCGCCGCCGTTCGATGGGCCGCGGCGTGAATCGCCGCGTTGCACAACTCCGAGCTCAGCAGGTCCTCCGGGTCGGCGGCGCCGGTCTGGAATTCCACGGCGTCGGAGACAACGTACGTCACCGTCAGCTTGACGTGAAGGATGTTGCGGTCTCCGGTCAGGAGATACCCGTCGCGCCCCGGTCGAAGCCCCTCGCGCGGCGGGCGCCGCTCGTCGAGGGGCTTGCCCTTCTCGGCGGGCGTCTCGTGCATCCAGAAGCGCTCGACGGGGAACGTGCGGTTGCTCGTGTCCACCTCGTCGATCCGCCCGATCGGGAAGGGGAAGTTATAGGCCAGCCCCTCGTCCACCTCGTGATCGATCCGGTCGAAGACCCGGACCACGCCCACTTCGGTCGGATCGATGCAGGAGACGCCCGACAGCAGGAAGCCGATCACCACGCCCGCCAACACCACCGTCAACAGACGGAAGCTCATCCGCAGCGCATCGGCCAGAGACCGCGCGGCCGGGTCGTGCGCCACCGGCTCGGGCGGACGCGCCTCGCCGGGGTGTCCTTCGTGCGGGCCGTGATGCTCGTGATGCGCGTCGTCCATGTCTGCTCTCCGCCGTCTCGCCGCCGGTTACTCGCCGTCGAGCTTGATCTCGTCCGCCCCGTCGTTCGCACCGGGGGGGTTGTCCCAGGACCGGGGCGTCATGCGGGGCAGCCCGTCGCGGAACCACAGCAGCGCCGGCTGGCGCGAGCCGTCCAGCAG
>JBMCUM010000203.1:0-3898 GCA_048622595.1 Planctomycetota bacterium
CAGGCGGTGCGGGACATCACGGCCTTTTACAAGGCCGGGCCCGACGCCGTGCTGGTCGTGCTGGACGACCTGGCGCTTCGCCCGGGCAGTATCCGGGCGCGGGCGCGGGGCTCGGCGGGCGGGCACAAGGGCCTGGGCGACGTGCTGGACGCGCTGGGCACGGCGGACGTGGCGCGCCTGCGCGTGGGTATCGGCGCGCCGCCGCCGCGGATGGATGCGACGGACTACGTGCTCCAGCGGTTCGCCCCGGAGCAGCGCGAGGCGGTGGAGCGGGCGATCGGGCTGGCGGCCGACGCGGTGGAGGACTGGCTGCGAGCGGGCATGACGTACGTGATGGACCGGTACAACGGCATGAGCAGGGACGGCGCGGCGGACGCGTCCGACGGACAGGGCGGCGCGGCGCCGGCCGACGGATAACAACGGAAAGAGCACCATGGCAGAGACGCAGACATACGAAGGGATGTTCCTAATGGAAGCCGGGCAGGACTTCGAGCAGGCCGCCGAGCCCGTCCGCGCCGTGCTGGAGCGCAGCGAGGCCGAAATCCTCGCCTGCAAGCCCTGGGACGAACGCAAGCTCGCCTACCCGATCAATGGCAACCGCCGCGGGCTGTACGTGCTGACGTACTTCCGCGCCGACCCGTCCCGCCTGACGGAGATCGAGCACGACGCCCAGCTCAACGGGCAGATACTCCGCCTGCTCGTGCTGCGCAAGGAGCAGCTCGACGAGGAGGAGATCAACGCCGAGACGCCCGCCCTCGCCAGCGCGCGGCGCTCGGCCGAGTCGAGCGCAAAACGCGGCTCCGGCGAGGGCGAGTCCCGTCAGGGCGCCCCGGCCGGGGGGCAGCAGTCGCAGGACCGGAAAAGCGAGCCGAAGGGCGACGCCGCCCCGTCGAAAGGCGAGTCCCAACCCGGCCCGTCGCAGCAGCAGCCGGCGCCCGAGGGCGATGGAGGCGAAAGCGACGGGCGGACCGACGACGACAGCGATACCGGCAGCGGTACCCCCGACCAGACATAGAGCGCGAATCACCCGCACCGGCGCCGCAGGGAGCGAACTATGGCGAACTACAACAAAGTACTACTGATCGGCAACCTCACGCGCGACCCGCAGATGACGTTCCTGCCGTCGCAGACGCCCGTAACGGAGATCGGCCTGGCGGTCAACCGCCGCTGGCGCGGCCAGGACGGCGAGCAGCGGGAGGAGACGTGCTTCGTGGACTGCAAAGCGTTCGGGCGGCAGGCGGAGGTTCTCAACCAGTACATGAGCAAGGGGCGGCAGTTGCTCATCGAGGGGCGCCTGCAACTGGACACGTGGGAGGGCAAGGACGGCCAGAAGCGCAGCAAGCACCGCGTGGTCATCGAGCGGTTCCAGTTCCTCGACGGCGGCGGCTCCGGGGGCGGCCATACGGCCCGTACGGGCTCGCAGGGCGGCGGGCGCCAGCAGCGGCCCCGCTCGACCCCGCAGCAGCAGGACCCCGGCGGCGGCTCGGGGGAGTCCGGCGGCGGCGACGGGAACGCCGGGGGCCCGCCCGACCAGCAGTACGACGAGAACCAGGGACCGGGAGACGACATCCCGTTCTAGAACATCAGCGGAATTCCGCATCGCGGCCGGCGGCCGCGGGGAAGGAACACGACACGCATGGCCAAGATCAGCGCAACAGCACGGAAACGGCGTCGTCGTCGGCGCAAGTCGCGGTTCCGCGAATCGGCAAAGTGCCGTTTCTGCAGGACCCGCGCCAACGAGGTGGACTACAAGGACGTTGAGACGTTGAGCAAGCTGGCGACACAGCAAGGCAAGATCTTCTCGCGGAAGCGCAGCGGCAACTGCGCCACGCACCAGCGGGCCTGCAAGCGTGCCATCAAGCAGGCGCGGTACATGGCGCTGATGCCCTACGTCGGGTAGTCGGCGACGCTCCAACAGCAAAGGATCGGACGGATGAAAGTTCTCCTGCGACGCAACATCGCCAATCTCGGGCAGATCGGCGACGTCGTCGACGTCAAGCCCGGGTACGCGCGGAACTACCTCGTGCCCAGCGGACACGCCACCCAGCCCACCGAGGCCAATATCAAGGCCGTCGAGACCGAGAAGGCCGCCTACCTCGCCCGCCTGGCCGAGGAAAAGGCCGTCCTCGAGGCCCGCGCGGCGCAGATCGACGGGGCGGAGGTCACCATCGCCGCCCGCGCCAACGAGGAAGGGCACCTCTACGGGTCGGTGGGACCGGCCCAGATCGTCGAGGTCCTCGTCGCCGAGGGCTACCAGCTCGAACCGCACCACGTGGCGCTTGACGCGCCCATCCGCCAGTTGGATAAATACGACGTGACGATCCGGTTCGAGCACGACGTGACAGCCGAGGTTCACGTCTGGATCGTGCCCGTGCACGAGGAAGAGACCGAAACGACGGGCGAGGACGAACCGGCAGTCGGCGAGGCGGAACAGCCCGGCGAGGACGAGCCGACCGCGGCGCCGGAAGAAACGCCCGCCGAGAGCGACGAGAGCTAGACCGCCCGCATCGGTGGGCGGAGATTGCGGCGGAAGGGCGCGGAAGGCCCGCGCACCGCGACCGCCGCGACGGATCGGTCGAGACGGACCTGCCAGGGAGGGCACGGATATGCCTGCGGCGGACGATGCGCGCAACGGACAGGCCGACGGCGCCGCCGGTCGGGATCACGTCGAGCGGGTACCCCCCAGCGACATCCAGGCCGAGGTGTGCGTCCTCGGGTCCATGATGCTGCACGCCCCCTGCATCGACAGCGTGCTGCAGATCGTCGGGCCCGAGCAGTTCTATCGCCCCGCCCACCAGCTGGTGTTCGGCGCGCTGGTGGCGATGCACGACGCGGGCAAGCCGATCGACCTGGTGGCGGTCCGCGAGGAGCTGACGCGGCGCAAGCAGATCGACCAGGTCGGGGGGGTGGAGTACCTCGTCCAGCTCGTCGAGGGCGTTCCCAATGCCGCCAACGCCGAGTACTACGCCGGCATCGTCCGCGACAAGTCGCTGCTGCGCGAGTTGATCTCCGCCGGAAACGAGATGGTCCGCGAGTCGCACGAATCGCGGGACGCGGCGCAGGAGGTGATCGACCGCGCCGAGCAGCGCGTCTTCGACATCCGCTCCCGCAACATCGGACAGGCCGCCGCCACGCTCGATACGCTGATCACCGAGGTCTTTGAGACGCTCGAGCGGACCGAGGGGCAGGCGATCACCGGTGTGGCAAGCGGGTACCACGAGCTCGATGAGCTGACCGGCGGTTTCCAGGACGGGGACATGGTGATCCTGGCGGCCCGGCCGTCCATGGGCAAGACCAGCATCCTGCTGAACATGGTCGAGCATGCGGCGGTGGTGGACAACCGCGCGGTGGCGTTGTTCTCGCTGGAGATGGCCCAGCAGCAGGTGGCCCAGCGGTTACTGGCGGCGCACGCGCGGTTCGACCTGCGTCGCCTGCGGCGCGGGATGATCGGCGACGAGGCGTGGACGCACCTGCAGAACAGCGCCGGACCGCTGTACGAGGCGCCGATCTTTGTCGACGATTCGCCCATGCTGACGATCCTCGAGCTCCGCGCCAAGGCGCGTCGCCTCAAGAGCCAGCACGACATCCAGGCGATCTTCCTGGATTACCTCCAGTTGATGACCTACCACGGTCGGGCCGACAGCCGTCAGCAGCAGATCAGCGAGATCTCGCGCGGGGTCAAGGCCCTGGCGCGGGAGCTGGAGATCCCGGTCATCGTCGCCGCCCAGCTCAACCGCAGCCCGACGGACCGCCCGACGCACCGTCCGCGGATGAGCGACTTGCGGGAGAGCGGCTCGCTGGAGCAGGACGCCGACGTGGTCATGCTCCTGCACAACGAGGACTACTACCACAAGGGCGAGGACGGGTACATGCCCACCAACGTCACCGAGCTGATCGT
>JBMCUM010000204.1:0-3851 GCA_048622595.1 Planctomycetota bacterium
CTTCGGTGGCCTTTGTTATGCGCAGACCGTCAAAAGTCGTGAATTATGTGGGCTATGCTTTCTCTTCCATCGGCGGCGGAGCCGCTTTTCCTGAAGTTTTCCGTGGCGTTCACACGCCCAACCTCCCAACGGATTCTCGCGTTGTGCATCGGGGCGATCCTGACGATGGGCCAGCGCACCGTTATGCCTCGCACGAACCGGCGCGGTTCTGCCAGGCCCTGGACGGGCGGCGCCTCAACGCGGTGATGGGCACCAACGATCACGCCGGGGCGAACGTGCTGGGCATGTCCTGGCCGGACGCGTTCGTCGATTCGGACTTTCCGGACGATTCGTACCCTTCGGCGGTGATTCTCGACCACCTGGACGAGCTTTCGGGCGTGGAGTTCACGACGTCCGAGGCGGTGATCAACAATGTCGCGGGGACGACCTGTCACGAACTGGGGCACAACCTGACGCTGGAGCACGTCGACCGCGGCGACGAGATGCCGTATCCGATCATGTCCACCTCCCCGACGGGGTTGACCAACCCGGACCGCCTGACGGAGCGGCGATACACCGGCGAACCGGGCACGCAGGGCGCGGGGCAGTCCAGCGAGACGGTGCTGACGGGGATGATCGGGACCGTGAACCGCGCCGATTTCAACATGGACGGGAATGTGAACATCGTCCAGCCCGGCGGCGGCCAGAGCGACCTGAACATCCTGCTCAGCCATGTCGGCATGACGCAGACGGCGTTGATGCGGCACGGTGACGCCGATAACGATCAGGACGTGGACATCGTCGAGTTCGGCGGCGACGGCGTCAGCGACTTCAACATCCTGATCAGCAACGTCACTGCAGCCGCGGACTTCGGCGACGACGCGGCCGGGGCGGGCGACGTCGAGCTGGTCTACGACTACAAGACCGGCGAGGTCTACCTCGAGAACGCCGGCGGGTTCGAGTACGTCGCGTTCGGTTCGCCCGGGAACGTTCTGCCCGGCGGCGAGGACGCCGACGGTCTGAACGGCGCCATGGCGATGTACAAGGACAGCGACCAGGTCCTTTACGGCGGCGTCGCCGGCAACACGACCGAGGACAGCGTCGGTCTGATGCTGGTCACGGAGCTTGAGGCGTCGGACATCGGCGTGTTCGGTCAGAACTCGGGTCAGGAGCAGGTGTACGGCGTCGTGACGGTGATCCCCGAGCCGGCGACGATGTCGCTTCTGGTCTTGGGCGGCGTTGCGGCCCTGATCCGTCGCAAGCGTCGGTAAACTGATCTGTGACGCGGACGTACCCGTCGCATCGAACGGTAGATGCACCCCGGCGGCCCCCTCGTGGGGCCGCCGGTCTTGTTTTATCCGCGCAACGGGAGCCATGTGCGATGTTCGTGACGCGGACGCATACGGGGCTTCGACGATCCTGCCCGCGACATGTTTTCATGCACATTCTGAGGCATCAGGGCCGCAGGCCCGCTTGGTCGTAGCCACGGCCGGTAGGCCGTGGGAACGGTATGCCGGGTATTCAAGAGCCCCGGGCGGGGCGAGTGAACGGTTCATCGACCCTCATACGGGGCGGGTGGCCGTGGTTCGCGCTGCGCCGCCAGGCGCGAAGCAACCACGTTCGGTGCTAGCGCTGATAGATGGGCAGTTGGCGGTACGCGACGCTGACGGCGAGGATGGTCATGGCGGTGGCGTAGGTGGGACCGGCCTTCTTGGCAGAGCCCGCCTCGGTCGGCCAGGAGCCGTCCTCCCGCTGCGTCTTCAGCGCGATGCGATACAGGCGGTCGGCCCAGGGGTGCCAGTAGTCCTCGCCGAGCTGGAACATCCCCTGGGAGCAGTAGTAGATTCCGTAGTAGAAGTGCCCGCCGCCCCAGCGGTTCGGCAGGTGCTTCAGCAGCCATTTGCCCGCCTGGACGGTCGGGGCGGTCCCGTGGCGCCCGGTCAGCTCAAGACACAGCAGGCCCGTTCCGGTCCGCGCCAGTCCCGGGCTCTTGCCCGGCATGTAGCAGAAGCCGCCGGACTTCTCGTCGCGGCAGCGGAGGACGTGCTTGACGGCGTCGTCGATGGCGTCGGCGGGGACCGGCGCGCCGTTCGTGCGCGCCGACCGCAGGGCCATGATCTGCCACCCCGTGCAGGAGATGTCGCTGTCCCGGCTGTGGGGCTGGTAGCGCCATCCGCCCTGGTGGCGGGGGTCCTTCTTCTCGACGTCCTGGGCCTGGAGGATCAGCGCCAGGGCCTTGGACAGCGCCTTGCCCACCCGCCGCTGCCGCTCGGGGCTGAGCATCCCGGAGACCTCCGACAGCATCAGCGTGGAGATCCCGTGGCTGTACATGGGCCCGTGGGAGCGCCCCTTGGCGACGAGCAGCCCGCTGTCGTTCTGGGCCGAGACGACGTAGTCGATGGCGCGGTTCAACGCCTCGCCGTGGGGCGGCGTCTCCGGCGTGTACCCCTTGGCGAGGAAGGCCATCACGCACAGACTCGTCACGGCCGTGTTGCCCTCCATCGGGCAGGCGAACGCCCCGTTATCCTGCTGCTTGCTGAGCAGGTACTTCAGTCCCCGCTCGATGGCGGCGTCGATGTCCTGCTCGTGCTCGGCCAGCGGGTCGGCGGCGGGCGCCGGGTCGGCGGCGCGGACCGGCGCGACCAGGGCGGGAACCAGCGCGGCGGCGACGAGGACCGCCCGCAGGCGCCGGCGCGTGTCGGGATATGGGGCGATGGCCATGGTGTCAGTCCTCGCTGCGGTCGTCGCCGTTCTGTTCGGCGAGGGTTTCGAAGTAGGCGCGGTTCAGGTCGCGGTACGCGCGGGGTCCGCGGGCGGCGTCGCGCCCGCGGCGTACGTCCTCGTCGAGCTCGCCGTGGATGCGGGCCCAGTCGGCGTCCGCGCCGCCGGAGCGTCGCAGCAGCGGAAGTCGCCCTGCATCGGGCGGCTGTGCGGACGTACCGCGCCGACCCGTGGCTTGCCCGGGATGCCCGCCGCGGTCGCTGCCGGGCACCGGGACCTGCAGGCCCATGCTCCGGGCGGACCGGGCGGCGCGGGCGGCGAGTTGCGACAGGAGGGAAGCGGCCTGCTGCGCGTCGGACGGCAGGGCGGTCCGGCTTGCGGTGGCGGCCTGCTCGAAGGCGTCGGCCAACTGACCGGGTTCGATCAGCGGGGAGGTTTCCTCCTCCCGCTCGGGGGCGTTCGCCTGCGACTGGTTCAGCGCCTTTCCGAGCTGCGACAGGGCGTCGGCCACCCGCCCGAGGGCCTGGGCGGCCTGGCGCTGCGTGGTTGAGGCGGGTTCGGCGGTCGCGTCGCTCTCGGCGCCGGCCAGGCGGGCGGTTTGCTCGGCGGCTGCGGCGGTGAGCTGCTCGGCCTGCGCGGCGTGGGTGGCGGCGGCCTGCGCTTGCTTCTGCGCGGCATCGGACAGGCCCAGGCCCTTGGCCTGGTCGCGGACGAGGTGGACGGCCTGGGAGAGCCGGCCGGTCTCCTCGGCCAGCGCACGCTGGCGCGACGCTGCGACGCCGGCGGTGTCCGCCTCGAACAGGGCGCGGATTTGCTCGTTCAGCGCGCGTTGCCTGACGTGAAGCGCCCGCGTTTCGTCCCGCATCTCCGGCGTCAGCCCGCGCGGCGATGCGCCGTTGGCGTCAGTTGCGCTGCGAGGCGAGTCGGGGCGGCGCTGCGCGGGCGAACCGGCAAGCTGGGCCAGCTTCTCCATTGCGCGCCGGGCGCCGGCGGCGGCTTGGGCGGCGTCGCCGGTTTGCAAGGCCTCGGCGGCCTCGTCGGCCGCGCGGGCGGCGTGGAGCGGCGCGCGGTCCGGTTGCGGCGCTTGCTCGGCGAGGCGGTCGGCGAAGTCGGAGACGCGCTCGGCCAGTTCGCGCTGGTCATGCTGCAAC
>JBMCUM010000205.1:0-3846 GCA_048622595.1 Planctomycetota bacterium
CGCGACATCGCCTGGGAGGACATGACCGAGGCTCTGCCGGCGTTCCTGACCGCCGTGGCCATGCCCTTCGCCTACTCCATCTCCGACGGCATCGCGCTGGGGTTCATCGCCTACGCGTTCGTCAAGTCCGTTACCGGACGGGTGCGGGAGTGCCCGCTGGTGGTGTACGTCTTCGCGGCGCTGTTCGTGCTGCGCTACGCCGTGACGGCGCTGACGTGAGCGCCGCCGAACTACTTGCGAAGCTTCGGGGCGCCCAGCGCCTGACGGACGGTTCGCGGCCGCCCGTGACGCAGGATGACGATCTCGACGGTCTGCATCGCCCGCAGGCGTGACAGCGCGGCGTAGAGATCGTCCGGCGATTCGACCGCCCGGTCGTTGAAGCCCAGGATCACGTCGCCGACGCGCAGGCGCTTGGCGCGGGCGGCCGGACCGTCCCCGACCAGCTCGGTGATTTCCGCGCCCCGCTCGTGCTCGCGGACCCGCACGCCGAGCATGGCGAGCTTACGCAGGTAGAGCCCCTCGGCCGGGCGGAGCTTCAGCACCCACTGGCGCCAGGCCGCGTCGATCCGCTCGATGTCCCCGGCCAGGAGGTTCGTCACCCCCGCCAGCCCGCGCGGGTCCTTGAGGCGGTCGTCCTGGAGGCGTCGCCAGAAGGCCTTCAACCGGTCCCGCTCGTGGAGGTAGTACATCAGGTAATGCGCCTGGGCGTACGCCAGCTGCGTCCGCTCGCCGAAGACGCGCCGCTCCTCGCTGAGCAGCTCGCCCAGGGGCACGGCGCGGTCGCGGATGACGGCCTGCTGGACGGTGCGGACGTCGTAGTCGACGAACGGCTCCAGCCCGCCGGGGGTGATCTCGCTGGACTCGAACAGGGTCGCCAGCCCCTCGCGGACCCACAGGGGTTGTGCGGCGCCGCGGACGTGGGCGTCGTGCAGGGCGTGGGTGAACTCGTGTAGCAGCACCTGGCCGCGGTCGAGCGAAACCAGCCGCCGCCCGCGGTGGAAGTACCGCCCGGCCAGGCCCGCCTGCGGGACTATCGCCGGAAAGTCACTCGCGGTGGGCAGGACCACGGTGATGTTCCAGGGCGTCTCGAAGTCGCCGAGCGTGCGGCGATAGGCGTCGTGGAAGTCCCGCAGCAAGCGCATCGTCTCACGCAGGTGCACGTCGTCCAGGGCGCTGACGTAGACCAGGTGGCGGTGGCGGTCGATTTCGGCCGTGTACCCGGCGCCGAGCCGCTCCACCTGGCGACGGGCGATCCGCTCGGCGCGGACGCTCAGCTCGTCGGCGGCGCGGAGCGGTTCGACCGGCGCGGCCGTCAGCAGCGCGGCGACGGCGCAGACGAGCGCGGCTGACGGTGATGGGCGGGCTTGTGGTGGCATGGTCGTTCTACCAGCCCTATCGGCGCGGGGGCGTGCGGACGTGAGCAAGCAGGGCGTCTCGGTCGCGACGCGGGGCGTGTGGCGCCCCCGGCAGCGCTGGTCCGAGCCCGCCTGACCGCCGGCTTTTCGCCGTGGACGAATTGACGCCCAAGATATGGGTTGGTAGAATTCAATGCGTCCCATATATAGGCGCCGGGACCGGCGGGAGGCCAGTGGTCATGCAATGTCCATACTGCGGGCGGAACGAGGATAAGGTGATCGACTCCCGCAGCTCCGAGGGGGGGCGGTCCGTGCGTCGTCGACGGGAGTGCCTCGCCTGCTCCCGCCGGTTCACGACGTACGAGCGTCCGGAGGAGGGGATCCGCCTGGCGGTGATCAAGAAGGACGGCTCGCGCGAGCCCTATGCCCGGCGGAAGCTGATCGACGGGCTGGAAAAGGCCTGCTACAAGCGGCGCATCACCCAGGAGCAGATTCGGCGCATCGTCGAGCGGACCGAGGACGCGATCTTCCGGAACTACGACCGGGACGTGCCCTCGACGTTCATCGGGGACTGCGCCGCATCCGAGCTGCGCAAGCTCGACAAGATCGCCTACATCCGCTTCGCCAGCGTCTACCAGGACTACGCCGACGTCCAGGACCTCATCCACGAGGCCACGGACGTGCAGGACAGCCCGGTCGTCGGACCGGAGCAGAAGGAGCTGTTCGAGGAATCGGACTGACCGGCGGCAGTCGTCGCGAAGGAGCGCCACCCATGGACGGATCCGCCCCGATTCAGGTCGTCAAGTGCGGCGGCGAGCTCGAACGTTTCGACGCCGCGCGGTTCGCCGCCGCCCTGCATCGCGCCATGCGTACCGCCGGACAAGGCCGGTACGACGAGGCACGCCAGCTCGCCCTGGCCGTCAAGATATATCTCCAGAGATCGCAGCGGGCATACGTCCCCAGCGCGGCGGTGTTCGAGATGGGCGTCCGCGTGCTGCGGCGGGTCGGTCTGCACGCCGCGGGAGAGGCGATGGAGGTCCACCGCCTGTGGCGGCGCAGTCGGCGGGCGCGGCTTCGCATCGTCCACGCCGGGGGCAAGCGGACCTTGTGGGACAAGGACTGGCTCAGCGAGCTGGCTCAGCGGACCTGGGGGCTCGCCAGGCGGACGGGGCGGATCCTCGCCGATGAGGTCGAGGCGGAGATGCTGGCGGGCTTGCCCGCCGGCGCGTGCGGCGAGGGGTCCGGGTGTCGTGAGGTCTCGCGCGACGAGGTGCAGCAACGGCTCAACCGGTGCGTTTCGGCGTGGGGTCTGGCCGAGCCGGTCCCTGTCCGCGCCTGAGTCTGGCGGGGCGAGTCGCTCCGCGAAGCGCACCGAGAGCCAGTTGCGATGTTCGTAGCGCGGGCATCCTGCCCGCGCGTCTCGCGGCCATCCTGGCCGCGAACGGTTCCCCAGCGAGGGCAAGCCATACGGCCCGTCCGGGATGCCCTCGCCACGCGCGGGCGAGACGCCCGCGCTACGGATAAAGGCTACATCGCAAATGGCTCGCACCGACGGCGGGCTCTTCCGATTCGGCCGATCAAGGTGCTAAGATCGACGCATGGCGCGTAAGAAGACAACGCGACCGAAGAGCGAAGTCGTCGAGCGGATCGCCGCCGAGGCCGACAACGTTTACCGCCGCGTCCGGGCCCGCAAGAAGCCCCGGATGAAGCTGCCCGTCCGCTCGCTGTCGAACGTCCGCTACCGTCCCAGCCCCGGGCACTTCGAGATCGGCGGGAAGAACAAGACCCGCACGCTGACGGTCAACACGGTCAAGACGTTCGCCCAGTCGCTGAAGATGCTGGCGATGAGCAAGGACCTGATCGCCACGGGGCGTCACTCGACCAAGCGCGAGGCGTACTATCAGGCGTACAACTGGGGCGACGCCGCCTTTGCGGGGCAGGACGAATCGGACGCCGTCATGGACGACGTCGAGGCGCTGCTGAGCGTCAACCGCGAGCAGATGCACTTCCGCGCCGACGAGCACGGCGGGGAGGTCGCCGGGCAGCTGATCGTGGTCGACCGCGACCGCCGCACGGGAAAGCAGATCGACATCGACTGCACGAAGTTCGGCAGCGGCGCCTACAGCGTGCCCACCGTGGTCGAGGATCTCAAGTTCAAGACCGACGCAAGGTTCGTCCTCGCCGTCGAGACCAAGGGCATGTTCGAGCGCCTCGTCGAGGAGGACTTCTTCGACGCCCACGCCTGCGTGCTGGTGTCCATGGGCGGTGTGCCCAGTCGGGCGTGCCGAAGGTTCATCCGCCGCCTGTCCGACGCCAGAGGCATCCCCGTATACGTGTTCACCGACGGCGACCCGTACGGGTACCTCAACATCTACCGCACGTTGAAGGTCGGCTCGGGCAACGCCGCCCATCTCAACGAGTTCTTCTGCGTTCCGCAGGCGCATTTTCTCGGCGTCACGCCGGACGACGTTCAGGCCTACGAGCTGCCGAC
>JBMCUM010000206.1:0-3830 GCA_048622595.1 Planctomycetota bacterium
CGCGCAGGGCGAGCCGCTCGGTGACCTCGCCGGCCACCAGGGGGCGAACGGCGTCGAATGCGTCCGGGGCGTCGGCGTCGGCGCGTCCGGGGATGCAGACCACGGTCGCTCCGGCGTCGCGCGCCAGTCGGGCGACGGTCAGCGCGGCCTTTCCGAAGTGCGTCTGTGCGTCCAGTCGCCCCTCGCCGGTCAGGCACAGGTCGCACCCCGCCAGCCGTTTGCGCAGCGCGACCGCCTCGGCGACGAGGTCCGCCCCGCTCTGCAGCGTCGCGCCGGCGAAGGCGGCCAGTCCGGCGGCGAGTCCTCCCGCCGCGCCGGCGCCGGGCAGGTTCGCCACGTCACGTCCGGTGGTTCGGCGGATCAGCTCGGCGAGATGCTCCAGCCCGTCGGCGAGCCGCTCGACGGTCTCGGGGGTGGCGCCCTTCTGCGGCGCGTAGACGCGCGCGGCGCCGTGCGGACCGATCAGCGGATTGGTCACGTCGCAGGCGACGCGGATCCGGACGTCCGCCAGTCGTTCGTCGCGGGCGGACAGGTCGATCGCCGCGACATGGGCCAGGCCGCCGCCGGCCAGACCGCACGGGCTCGCGCGCCCGTCCGCGTCGCGGAATCGCACGCCGAGCGCCTGGGCGGCGCCGCAGCCGCCGTCGACCGTCGCCGAGCCGCCGACGCCGACGAGGATCTCCTCGCACCCGGCGTCGAGCGCCGCGGTGATGAGCTGCCCCGTGCCGTACGTCGTCGTCCGCAGCGGGTCGCGCCGCTGCGGGGGCACCAGCGCCAGCCCGGAGGCGGTGGCCATCTCCACCACGGCCTCGCGCGCCGCGGCGCCGGCGTCGTCCTCGCGTCGTCCGGCGGCGCCGGAGACGCCCAGCTCGCCGGGCAGGCCCGCGTCGCGGTCGGTCCCGAGCAGCCCGAACCTGGCGCGGATGGGCGCGCCCAGCGGCCCCCAGACGTCGGCGGTCCGCGTCACGCCGCCGGTGGCGGCCACCATCGCCGCGACGGTTCCCTCGCCCCCGTCGGCCATGGGGCACAGGTCCACCTGCGCGTCGGCGGCGGCGCGGAGCACCCCGTCGGCCATTGCCGCGGCCGCCTGGTCTGCGGGGAGGCATTCCTTGAATGCGTCGGGCGCGATGACGACCTTCATGGGCGGACTCGCTGTGAACCGGCGGATGAACGGGCGCGACGTGCACGCTTTGAGTGTACGCAGGTCCGGCCAAGGCCGCGGATGTCGATGCCGCGCGCGCGGGCAACTATAGGGCGCCGCAAAGACGCTCCCGTTCGGCGCACGTTTCGGGGGCGCGTTGCCCCCGCCGAATCCGCGGGCCCGCCGTTCTGGCTTGCTGGTTTTCGTGCCATTCGCGTGGGCTGTCCCTGCGGCTCCGTGCCGCCTCAGCCGGGCTTGCGTCGTTTGGCGGGTGTCTTGTGTGGCGTCGGCGCGTCCGCGTCGCGCCGGGTCCGCACCACCAGCCACACCGCCTGGCGCCCGCGGATAATGCCGATTCGGATGCGCCGGCCCGGCTGGACGCCCTCGAGGACCATCCCCAGGTCCTCCAGGTCGGCGACGTAGTACTTGTCGACCTGGAACAGGATGTCCTTCAACCGCAGGCCCAGCTTGTGCGCCGGTCCGCCCTCGGAGACGCCGACGATCAGCAGGCCCCGGTCGGCGGGCAGCGTGAGGCGCTCGGCCAGTTCGGGCGTGACGGTCCGGACCGTCATCCCCAGGAGGCGCCGCGCCAGGGCGCGCCCGTCGGGCTTGGGCTTGGCGACGACAGGGACCTCGACGGTCCGCGGCTCGCCGCCTCGCCGGCAGCCCAGGCGGACTGAAGTGCCCGCCTCGACGGAGAGCATCCCGCAGGTGAAGCCCGGGATCTGGTGGATCTGGCGTCCGTTCAGGGCGACGATCTCGTCGCCGACCTTCAGCCGCCCGTCGGCGGGGGTGTCCGCCCGGACGTCGGTGACCACGAGCGTGTCGCCGTCGTCGGTGTGCCGCTGCCGGACGGTGGCGCCGAAGACGACGCGGTTGATCTGCTCGAAGTCCAGCAGCCCGCTCAACTCGGCGGCCAGGGCGTCGACGGGGATGGCGAAACCGATGTTCTGGGCGTCGGCGCGGATGGCGGTGTTCACGCCGATCAGCTCCCCGCGGACGTTCAGCAGGGGCCCGCCGCTGTTTCCGGGGTTGATGGGCGTGTCGGTCTGGATCAGTCCGCGGTAGGTCACGCCCTGGTCGAACTCCAGCGTCCTGCCGATGCCGCTGACCACGCCGGTGGTCAGCGTGTTGGCGTAGCCCATCGGGTTGCCGATGGCGATGACCGGCTCGCCGACCATCAGGTCGTCGCTGCGCCCCAGCGGAAGGTAGGCCAGCGGCTCGCCGTCCGGCGGGTCGATCTTCAGCACGGCCAGGTCATGGTCCACGTCGGCGCTGATGACCCGCGCGGGGCGCGGCTTGTCGTCCCCGTGTAGCGTCACGCTGACCTTCTGCGCCCGGCGGATGACGTGGGCGTTGGTCACCAGGTACCCGTCCGGATGGATCAGGAACCCGCTGCCCAGCGACCGCACCGGAACCCGCCGGCGGAACGGGCTCGGGAAAACCTTGGAGAACGGGTCACCGCCGATGCCGAACCGGGTGGTGACGATCTTCTCGGCCGTGATGTTCACCACCGCCGGGCGGACGCGCCGATACGCCCGCACCACGGGCGTGATGCGGGGGTTCTCGTCCGGCGCGGCGCCCGCCGGGGCGAGCGGCGCCAGCGTGGCGGCCGCGGCCGCCCAGGCCGTCATGACGGAACGCTTCATAGCTCCAGGACCTCCAGGTTCTTCTGCTCGTAGGTGCTTCCGATGTTCACGACGGTGCGCCCGTCGATGGTCCGTCGCCCCGCCCAGTGGGAATGCCCGCAGTAGACGTGCGTGACCTTCGGGCAGGACAGCAGGACCTCGCCCAGCGCCGCGGCGCCCATGTAGGCGGCGGCGAAGGCGAACCGGTCCGGCCTGTCGGGGGGGACCAGCTCGCGAAAGGGCAGGTGATGGCAGAACGCGACGATCCGCTCGACGCGCGGGGCGAGCTCGTCGAGCTGCCGCGCCAGCTTGCGCGCCAGCAGGTTCGCGAACTGCTCGTCGGACATGCCCAGGCGGACGTTGGCCCCGTCCATCCACCGCGCGCCCATCGCCATGTGGCGCTGGGTCAGCTCGTCGGCGTGGGCCTCGAGCAGCTCGTCGTGCCCGCCGAGACGCGCCGCGGCGCCGGGGGCGACCTTGGCGCGGTAGAACGGCTGGGGGATGCCCAGCGACATGTCGCGCAGCGAGTAATCGTACCACCCGACCGATCCGACCAGCCCGACCTCGCCGATGACCTGCGGGGCGTGGTCGAGCACGACGAAGCCCGCCTCGTCCGCGACCGCCGGGAGGATTCGCTCGTACCGGTCGAGCGAGTTCTCGTCGTCGCGGCACCAGAGGCAGTGGTTGCCCGCAACGAGCAGCCGCCGCCCGGGGAAGTCGGCGAACAGTTCCAGGGCGTCGCGGAACGGGCCCGTGTCCGCCCCGGCGGTGTCGCCGACGAGCACCAGCGCCTCGCCGCCGGTTCGGCAGGCGCGGTCGGCGACGCGCCGCGCCCCATCGCCGGAACGCGGGATGTCGTAGTGCAGGTCGGCTGTGATGCAGATCCGCATGAACACCGGCGATTATAGACGCCCGCGCGAATCGCTCCAAGCGCGTCGGCGCTTGTCAGCTTCGGCGGGCGTTGGTAGACTCCCGGCCTCGTAGCGGGTCGGGCCCGCAGGAACTCACCGACGCGAAGGAACCAACCATGCGTATTGCGGTTATCGGCGGCGACGGTACCG
>JBMCUM010000207.1:0-3779 GCA_048622595.1 Planctomycetota bacterium
GGCCGGGGCGCGGCGTGAAGCCCTGGCGGGGCGCGCGGACGGGGCGGGCGGTGTGCGGAGCGACGTGGGGGAGCGGGAGGGTGTCGGATGTTCGTACTTCAACGCTACGAAACGACAGCCTGGGCAGCCAAGAGGCCTCAACAGCCTCCATACAAGCCTGTCGGCCATCGGAAGCGCGGGCCTCCTTGGCCAGTGCGATGCCAGGTGAACGCGAATCTATCGCTTCAGGGCCAACGGCAAACGCGTCCGCGTGGATACCGTGACCGCCGGCTGAAGACGCCCGCGGCCGAACGACCCCAGGGCTTCGGGTGGCGCCCTGCGGCACGGACGGCACGGTTCGCCGCGCCGACCCGGGCCCGCAACGCCATGACGTTTTGCCCTGAAGCGATCAATGCATCTTTCGCAAAAAGGCGTTGCCGGCGCCGGGGCCGTCGCTTCGGGAGGGCGGCAGGGGTGCCCATCCGGGGCATTCCCGGGGGTACTGGCGCTCGCCGTGCGTTCGTAGCGTTGTGGGCCTGGGGGCGCTCGCATTGCGGAGGGGCCGTCCTCCCTCCTTCGCGCGGCGGGCGACGGAGGGCTCCCGCCCCCGGTCGATACGGCACGAACCGGAGCAGGGAGATTGACGCATCCCTTGTATTTCGTTAGGCTTGGGACGTGGGCGGGGATGTCTCTGTGCGCGGCGGTCCCGCTGGTGAGCGTTCCTATCGTTTTGCGCGGGGAGGTAATCCGATGCAGGCACGTCTGTCGATTCTCGCAACGACGCTGCTGTGCGAGTGCCCGAAAGGCGAGGAGCGGATCCCGCTGACCGACGAGACGCTCGATCAGATGGCGAGGTGGGCCGGCGCCTATCGCCAGGCCGTCCGCAACGGCGATGCGACCGCCCTGGCGCCGCTGGGGACGGACCTGTTCGCCTGGCTGGATGGCGCCGGGTGGGCGTCGGCCTGGTGGCGCGGGTCCGGGCCGCGGGGGCTGGAGATTGCCGTCGACGATCCGCGGGGGGCCGAGGCCCGCGCCCTGCTCGATCTGCCGTGGGAGATCCTCGTGTGCCGGGGCGAGTTCCTCGCCGCCGACGCAACGCAGCCGTTCGTCGTCTTCCGCAGCATCGGCCGGCCCCGCGACGGGCGGCCCGCGCCGGCGCTCTACCGCGACTTCGCGCTGATGTTCATGGCGTCCGCGCCGCGGGGCCGGCGGGAACTGAACTTCGAGGCCGAGGAAGCGGCCATCCTGCAGGCGACCGAACGCCTGCCCGTGCAGGTGGTCGTCGAGGAGAGCGGCTGCGCCGAGTTCCTCGCGGACCGCCTCGCCCAGGACGGGCCGTTCGAGGCGGTTCACCTGTCGTGCCACGGGGATCTTGTCGAGGGCGATCGCTCGGTCCTGGCGCTGGAGACGCCCGAAGGCGATGTCGCCGTCGCCACGCCGGGCGACGTCGCCGGCGTGCTGGGCGACCGCAAGGCGCCGCTCGTCTTCCTGTCGGCCTGTCGGACGGCGGAGGGCGGCGGCAACGAGGCCACCGAGCCGTTCGCGCGCGAGCTGATCCGCGCGGGCGTGCCCAACGTGCTCGGCTGGGACGGCTCCGTGTACGACCCCGACGCCACGGCCTTCGCCGGCACGCTGTACGGCGAACTGGCCAAACACGCCTCCGTGCCCTACGCGGCGGCCATGGCCCGCGCCGCGCTGCTGCGAAGCTACCTGAACGACCCCGACACGGGGCGTCACTGGCACCTGGCGCGGATCTACGCCGGCAAGGCGGGGGCCGGGCCGTGCTGCGACCGGGGGAAGAAGAAACGCCGTCTGCGCAGGAATGCCGGCTTCAAAGCCTTCCTCGACGCCGCCAACCGTCGCGGCCCCGTGGCGGCGGCCGATGAGTTCGTCGGGCGCCGGCGCCGGGCGCAGGATATCTTGCGGGTTTTCAACAGCGCCGACGCGCCGGGCGTTCTCATTCACGGCATGGGCGACCTGGGCAAATCGAGCCTCGCCGCCCGTATCGCCAACCGCATGCCCGGACACAAGACGGTGCTGATCTATGAGGACTACGACGCTCCGGCCGTCTTCGAGCGTCTCCTGGCCGCGGTGCCCCCGGCCAAGCGCGAGACGTGGGAGCGGACGTGGCGCGAGTCCATTCGCAACAACGGCGCCAAA
The DNA here is from genome assembly GCA_048622595.1 of Planctomycetota bacterium. Classification (GTDB taxonomy): domain Bacteria; phylum Planctomycetota; class Phycisphaerae; order SM23-33; family SM23-33; genus JAGXKT01. The sequence goes on from JBMCUM010000207.1 coordinate 2,140, forward strand.
CTGGCCGACGCCCTGGAGGCGATGCTGGAAGGGCCCCCGGGCGAGACTCCGATGCTGCTGATCGTCGACGACCTGGAACAGATCCTGGAAAAACCCGGGCCTGATCACACGATCACACCGGTCGCCGACGCCGCCGGCTCGGCGGATGCGTGGCGGATCAGCCTCTCGGCGATCCTGCGCGCCTTCGGCGCCGCCGAGACCGACTCGCGCCTCCTGCTGACCAGCCGCTACGACTTCACCTGCCCGGACGGCAAGGGCGCCGACCTTAGCGCGACGCTCAAGCGCGTGCAGCTCAAGCCGATGGAAAGCGGGGAACGCGTCAAGCAGTGGCGGGCCGCGGCGCGGAAGGCCGAGCGCGAAGCGAAAAGGGAAATCGACGTTGACGCCGAGCGAGTCGGGCGGGCCGTGGCCTTGGCCCGGGGCAACCCGGGTCTGCAGGCGATCCTTTGTCGTCCGATCCTGTCGGGGGAGACGGCCGTGGCCGCCAAGGCCATGGACGCCGTCGAGGCGTGGTGGCAGACGGGCGAGGTGCCCGCCGACGACAACGCCGCCGGGGAATTCTTCCAACGGGTCTCCTTCCAGACCTACAGCGAGGCGCTGACGGCCGACCAGCGAACGCAACTCCGCGCGGCGACGCTGTTCTCCGAGGATATTCCCATCCCGCTGGCTGCCCTGGAGGCGGCGGGCACGGCCCTCGGCGCCAAAGACGCCGCCGCCGGCCTCACGCGCCTGATCGGCCTGGGCCTCGTGGACACGTGGGGCAGGATTAACGCTGTCGAGCACGCCGCGGTCAACCCGTTGGCGCGGCCGCTGGTCGACGCGCTGAGCGACGCGGAGATGAACAAGCTCGCCACGGCCGCGATGGCGCCGCTGGCGAAGGCATGGGCGGATGAGGATGGGGACTTCCCGCGCAGTCCCCTCAGTGTCGAGGCCGCCTGGCTGGCCCTGCACGGCGGCGTCGATGCGGCGATGATCGATGCCGCGGCCGTTGCCGCGGGGAGCTACCTGTTCTATGACGAGCATGACGCTCGAAAGGCGTTGGTTTTCCTGAAAGCCGCCTTGGCGAAGCTCGACGCGCAAGGAGAGGAGGCTCGGCCCGCGTTCTTCCTGCTGGCCGCGAATTGTGCGGAACGTGTTGGAAAGATGGACTTCAGAACGGCGCTGCTGGAGAGGGCGATCCGCCTCGAATCCGATGACAAAGCGACGGTGGCCTGGTGTCGCGTCCTGCATGCGGAAACCATGAGCGGGCGAGACGGCCCGGAGAGGGCCATGAATGTCTTGCGCGAGGCTACCGCCCTGTACGAACAAATCGGCCTCCCGCGTGAACGCGCGATCGCGTTGGGCAAGATCGCGGACATTCTCCAGCAGCGCGGCGAGACGGACGAGGCGTTGCGGATTTGTCGGGAGGAGGAACTGCCCGTGTACGAGCGCCTGGGGGATGTGCGTTCGCGTGCGGTGACAATGGGCCAGATCGCCGACATTCTCCAGCAGCGCGCCGAGACGGACGAGGCGCTGCGGATTCGTCGGGAGGAGCAACTGCCCGTGTACGAGCGCCTGGGGGATGTGCGTGAGCGAGCAGTGACGCTGGGCAAGATCGCGGACATTCTCCAGCAGCGCGGCGAGACGGACGAGGCGTTGCG
>JBMCUM010000208.1:0-3699 GCA_048622595.1 Planctomycetota bacterium
GGGGCAGGTTGCCGTGCGGTCATCGGGCCAGTACCCTCGCGCACTCTCAATGCTCTAGGTATGATAGCCGCGGACTCGGCGGCGGTCAACCGGAATTCGCCAGCGGTCGTCTTGTCCGGCCGGCGGCGGGATGGTCTAATGGAGGATCGAGCAGCGCAACGTTGCCCGGCGTCGGCGCGGCGCCGGGCGTTTCATTCGACGGGGGGACACGACGCCATGAGCGAGCAGCGCATTCACGTAATCGCCTGTGCCGTGCTGGGCGGCGAGGTCCGTGCCGTCGCCGAGCGCCTGGGGCTGGACGTGACGACGACCTTCCTGCCCGGCGGGCTGCACGAGCGCCCAGGCGAGCTGCGCCGCGAGTTGCAGAAGGCGATCGACGACGCCTCGACCGACGGGACGTGCGAGCGGATCGCGATCGGGTACGGGCTGTGCGGGATGGGCACATCCGGAATCGTCGCCCGGTCGGTGCCGCTGGCGATCCCGCGGATCCAGGACTGCATCGCGCTGCTTCTGGGCTCCGACGCCGCTTACCGCAAGCAGTTCCGTACCTTCCCGGGCACCTACTACGTCTCACCCGGATGGGTCGAGGAGAAGACCCAGCCGGCCAGCGCCCCCGACGACGGCGCGCGTCGCGACGCCGACGAGGCGAAGCTCGCCGAGCTGGTCGAGAAATACGGGCGGCAGAACGCCGAGGCGATCCGCTACTTCCTGGACAGTTGGAAGCGCAACTACCAGCGCGCCGCTTACATCGACACGCCTGCCGGCGGCGACCGGCGGCGCTACGCGGCGATCGCCCGCGCCATGGCCGAGGAGTTCGGCTGGCGGTACGAGCATCTGTCGGGGACCGACGCGTTGCTGCGGGCGGTGCTGACGGCCCGCGAGTCGAACGACGAGGTGCTGGTGGTTCCGCCCGGGGCCCGGACGCGGTACGACGCCGTGGCGCGCGGGCTGACGGCGGGGCCGGACAACGCCGAGCCCGCCGGCGAAGGCGGCGACACGCTGCTGGTCTTCGAGACCGACGACGAACCGGGCGAGGAGGCGGCGTCTTCGCGCCGGCGCGGCCCGTCGCGCGGGGTCGGCGGCGGGTCGCACATCCGATGGGGCCTGGGCATCGACGCCGGGGGGACCTACACCGACGCGGTGGTCTACGACTTCGACCGGCGCCGCGTCGCCGACAAGGCAAAGGCCCTGACGACCCCGTGGGATTACACCGAGGGCATCTCCGCGGTGCTGGATTCGCTGGACGCCGGGCTGCTGAAGCGCGTCGAGCTGGTGGCGCTGTCCACGACGCTGGCGACCAACGCGATTGTCGAGGGGCGCGGGCAAAAGGTCGGCCTGCTGGTGATGCCGCCGTACGGGTTGTTCGACCCGGCCGACATCGCGCATCGCCCGATCGCCGTGCTGGACGCGCGGATGGAGATCGACGGGACGCAGACCGAGCCGGTCCGCCCCGAGCAGGTCCGCCGGGTCGCGCGGGACATGATCGAGCGCAAGGGCGTCGGCGCGTTCGCCGTGACCGGGTACGCCAGTTACGTCAACCCCGCCAACGAGCTGGAGGTGCGGCGCATCCTCCGCGAGCAGACGCACCTGAGCGTCACCTGCGGACACGAAGTCTCCGACGAGGTCAACTACCGGGTGCGTGCGGCCACGTCGGCGCTGAACGCGCGGATCATCCCGGCTCTGGAGTCTCTGCTGGACCGCGCGGGCGCGGCGCTGGACGCGCGGGGCATCGACGCGCCGGTGATGGTGGTCAAGAGCGACGGGTCGCTGATGAACGTCGCCACGGCGCGGCAGCGCCCGATCGAGACGATCCTGTCGGGTCCGGCGGCGAGCGTCGCGGGCGCTGCGCACCTGTCCGGACTGCGGGACGCGGTGGTGGTCGACGTGGGCGGGACGACGACGGACACGGCGGCGCTGGAAGGCGGGGTGGTCCGCACGTGCGCCCGGGGCGCGTCGGTCGGCGGATGGCGGACGCACGTCAAGGCGCTGGATATGCGCACGCTCGCCCTCGGCGGGGACAGCGCCGTGGCGTGGGTCGACCGGCGTCTGCATATCGGTCCGCGGCGGGTGGCGCCGCTGGCATGGCTGGGCGCGACGCCCGACGGGCCCGCCGCGGCGCTGAGCAGCGTGGAGCAGACGCTCGAGCAGTTCGTCACCTCGACGCGGGGCATGGACATCCTCGCGGCGACCGGGCGGCAGCCGCCGTTCGAGCCCGCCGACGGTGAGCGCGGCATCCTCGAACATCTGCAGCGCCGTCCGCACGCGGTCGCCGAACTGGCCGAGGCGCTCGGAAGCGTCGCGTGGCAGTTCCTGCCCACCGCGCGCCTGGAGGATGCCCACGTGGTCCAGCGCTGCGGGCTGACGCCGACCGACCTGCTGCACGCGACCGGGGCGGTGAGCTTGTGGGACGCCGCCACGGCGCGGCGCGGCGCCGAGATGGTCGCTCGGGTCATGGGCATCGAGCTCGACGAGCTGGCCGATCGCGTCATGCAGCAGGCGGTGCGCATGCTCGCCGTGGAGCTTCTGGCCGGACAGGTGGCCGGCGACGGCGCCGAGCAGGAGGCCGAGACGCTGTCGCCCGACGGGGCCATCGTGGCGAACTGGCTGGCGGGGGGCTCGCAGCGGTATCGCGTTCGGGTGTCGCTGTCGCGCCCGATCGTGGGGATCGGCGCCCCGGCGCGGTTCTTCCTCCCGCCGGCGGGCGAGCGGATGGACACGGAGGTGGTCATCCCGCCGGACGCGGAGGTCGCCAACGCCGTCGGCGCGGTGACCAGCTCGGTCTCGGTCCGCCGCCAGGTGAGCATCGCCCCGACCGAATCGGGGCGGTACGCCATCGAGGGCATCGCCGGGGCCCCGACGTTCCGCCGACTGACCGCGGCGCACGAGCACGCCGTCGACGCCCTGCGCCGCCGCATCGTCCGCGACGCGCGCCGCGCGGGCACCAGCGCCCGCCGCGTCGAGATCGCCGTCTACGATCGCATCGCCTCGGCCGCCGACGGGACGGAAATCTTCCTGGGCAGGACGCTGTCCGGACGCCTCACCGGCAGGCCGGACCTGGCCCGATCGTCATGACGCCCCGGCGCGCTCGATGAGGCGCAACACGTAGATGGGCCCGGTGCGCATGTTGTGCGTGACGCCGTCGGGCAGGGCATGGGCGAAGACGGCCGCGGCGATGCCCATCGCCAGCGCCAGGGCGTACAGGTTCGGACGGTGCAGGTACACCAGCGTCCAGACGACGCCGCCCAGGGCGGTTGCGGCCATCACCACCGGGTTGGGCCAGTGGATCAGGGCGAATATCCCCGCGGCCGCGACGACGATATGCAGGCGGTTGGCCGACAGGCGCCGCAGTCGGGGGACGAGGAAGAGCTGGAACAGCGCGAGCTGAATCACGGCGTAGAGGGGATAGGTGGCCACGGACAGCACCGCGGCGGCCGGTCGCACGGGCGTGCCCGCCCAGGCGCCCATCGCGGCGGACGCGGCGGCCATCAGGACCGTCGGCGCCGCCAGCAGGCGCGCCGCTGGCAGGAAGTTCCGCGCCCCGAGCCCCAGGCGGACGGCGTGGCGGCGGTCGCGCCAGACGAAGGCGACCGCCAGCCCCGCCAGGCCGAGCATCACCGCCCAGTCCGCCGCCGTCAGCAGGTCGAGGTCCGCCGGCATCAGCAGCCACTCGTAGCCCAGCAGCACCGGAAAGATCACCAG
>JBMCUM010000209.1:0-3653 GCA_048622595.1 Planctomycetota bacterium
CCCCCAGTATCGGCTACCAAGGGCGAAATACATCAGTTATTCCTGCACGGCCGCTAAGGGCGCACAAACGCCCATCGCTGCACGGGTCTCCTGAGCTTTCCGGGGTTTTGCTCGATGTAGTCGATGGTCCGCCGCACGTCGTCGGGGCAGTCCAAAAAGACCTTCCACCCGGGCCCGCCCCAGACCGGATGCCCGCCTCGCCCTGACGCCGCCCACACCCGGCGCAAGGCGTCCCCGGAGGCCTTCTGAAGCGCTGCGACCATGTCCTCTGCGCTGTGTCGATGTTTGCGGATCAACAAATGCACGTGATCAGGCATGATCGCGCAGGCGTAGCAGGTGTAGCGTCGATTGCGAATCGCCTCCGCAAACGCTGCGCCGACCGTTTGCGTATCCGCGTTCGTCAGCTCGACGACGGGGTGCTTGAGTACCCCGCGTGCGCGAGTGTGAAACGCCCGAACGTCCTTCGAAGCGGGGTTGGATTTCCTTGCGTCCGTGGTGCAGCTCGCCAAGCTCCCCGATCACATCGCAGGCGATTTGTCGTGATGTGCTCCCGCGGGGGTCGTTGGGAAGCCAGCAGCCGTAAGCGGTCCAAATTAAGTGATACGCGATGACAATCGGTCGCCCCATGAACTCACGATACTGCGTATTACGCCGGAAAGGAAGCTTTCTGCGAAGCCGCTTGCGGCTTCGCAACAATGGTTCCTTCGTGACGGGGCTTCGGGAGCCGGCGTCACAACCGACGATACATGCGGTACATCACCCGCCGCATGCCGTGGGCCTCGTAGAACGCCACCGCCGCAGCGTTGTCTAGGGCGACGTGAAGGATCACGTCGTCCACCCCGCGGGCGCGCAGATACTCGAACGCGCGCTCGACCAGCGCCGAGGCCACCCCGCGACGGCGCCAGTCCGGGCGGACGGACAGGTCCCACACGAAGCCGTTCTTGCGGGTTTCGAAGACGGGCTCGGCCTGTCGGATCTGGGCGATGACGAAGCCGACCAGCTCGCCGTGCGCGGCCTCGGCGACGAGCAGGAGCATGTCGGGCTTCTGGATGACCTCGCGGAAATGCTCGCGCCAGTGTCGGACGGCGTCGTCGGCCCAGCACCACACCTCGTCGTCGTAAGCGCGGTGCTCGTCGGCCATCGTTTCCCACAGCGCCGAGACCTTCGGGGCATCGTTCGGGCGGGCCTTTCGAATTGCGACCGTCGCGTCAGTCATGGTCCAAGAGGTTCCGCTTTCGTACTGCGTTTCTGCCAAGCCGCAAGCGGCTTCTTTCGCGTCAGGGACGTTTACGGAATTACGTACGTTGTGCGAAGCCGCTTGCGGCTTGGCAGAAACCATTCGCGCCCTGCGGAATTCCGCGCGGCGCGACGCCTCCTCCGTAGAGGCGATCAGCGTGCGCAGATGCTTACCACGCGAAGGTGCCTCCCCAGGCGGCTTTGGCGTCCGACGCGGCGACGTCGATTTGCGCGTCGCCGGCCGTGATGCGGACGCGTCCGTCGTCGGTCACGCGGCCCACCTCGCCGACCGGGCAGTTCTGCACGGTGCGGAGGAACGCGTCGTAGTCGTCGGGGCGGACCTCCACGAGAAACCGCCCGGCGTCCTCGCCCAGCAGCAGGCACGCCGGGGGAACCACCGCGGCGCTGGTGGGCATCGCGGCGCAGTCCAGCTCCACGCCGAGCTCGCCGGCCAGCGCCATCTCAGCCGCCGCTACGGCCAGACCGCCCTCGGACAGGTCGTGGCAGCTTCGCACGCGACCGGCCTCGATGGCGCCCTGGAGCGCGCGCAGGGTCCGCGCGCCGGTGGCGCAGTCCACGAGCGGGACGTCGTTTCCGGTTTCGACGCCCTCGACGAGCAGCAGGTGGCTGCCGCCGAGGCGGTCGCCCGTCCGCCCGAGGACGAACAGGTGGTTGCCCGGTTCCTTGGCGTCCGCGGTGACGCACCGCCCGGCGTCGTCGATGACGCTGATCGCCGAGATCAGCAGCGTGGGGGGGATGGCGATGGTCCGCCCGTCGTCCGTGCGGAACTCGTTGTTCAGCGAGTCCTTCCCGCTGATGAACGGCGTTCCGTACGCCATCGCCGCGTCGTGGCAGCCCCTCGCCGCGCGGACCAGCGCGCCCATGCGGTCCGGCTTGTCGCAGTTGCCCCAGCAGAAGTTGTCCAGGATCGCCGTGCGGTCAAGGTTTCCCCCGACCGCGATCGCGTTGCGCAGCGCTTCGTCCACCGCGTGCAGCGCCGACTGGTACGCGTCCAGCGGACCGTACCGCGGGTTCATCCCGCAGGACAGGACCAGCCCCTTGCGCGCCGAGGGGACGGGGCGGACGACGGCCGCGTCGCCCGGACCGTCCTGCCCGACGCCCACCAGCGGCTTGACGGCGCTTCCGCCCTGGACCTCGTGGTCGTACTGGCGGATGATCCACTCCTTGCTGGCGACGTTCGGCGCCGCGAGGATATTCAGCAGCGTCCGGGTGTAGTCCTCGCGCCGCGGCGGGGCGGGCGACGGACGCTCCGTCCGGTCGTAGACCGCCTCCTTGCGCGGGCGCGGCAGCCCGTTGTGGGCGAAGTCCAGATCCACGTCGCCGACCTCGGTGCCCTCGTAGTACAGGCGCAGATGCCCGTCGTCGCTGCCGAACCGTCCGATGACGGTGGCCTCGACGTCCTCGGCGGTGAAGATCTCGCGGATCCGCTCCACGTTGTCCGGTGGCACGGACAGGACCATCCGCTCCTGCGCCTCGCTGATCCAGATCTCGTCGTAGCTGAGCCCGGCGTACTTCAGCGGGACGCGGTCGAGGTGGACCTCGCCGCCGAGCTCGGCGCCCATCTCGCCGACGGCGCTGGAAAGCCCGCCGGCGCCGCAGTCGGTGATCGCCGAGTGCAGCCGCTCGTCGCGGGCCTGGAGGATGGTGTCGACCATCTTCTTTTCCGTGATGGCGTTTCCGATCTGGACCGCGTGGGAGAACTCGGTCTCGTGGGTGTGGGTCAGCTCGGCCGAGGAGAACGTCGCGCCGTGGATGCCGTCTCGCCCGGTCCGCCCGCCGACCAGGAGGATGGCGTCGCCGGCGGCGGCGGCGCCGAAGCACTTGTCGCGGTCCATCATCCCGACGGTCCCGCAGAACACCAGGGGGTTGCCCAAGTAGCGCCGGTCGAAGTACACGGCGCCGTTGACCGTGGGAATGCCCATCCGGTTGGCGTAGTCCCGCACCCCCGAGACGACCCCGCGCATCACCCGGCGCGGGTGCAGCACGCCGCGCGGCACGTCCGACGGGTCCAGCTCCGTCGGACCGAAGCAGAACACGTCCGTGTTCGCCACCGGACGGGCGCCGAGCCCCGTGCCCAGCGGGTCGCGGATCACCCCGCCGATGCCCGTCGACGCCCCGCCGTAGGGCTCGATCGCGGAGGGGTGATTGTGCGTTTCGACCTTGAAGCAGACCGCCTGACCGAGGGAGTCGTCGAACTCGATCACGCCGGCGTTGTCCTGGAAGACGCTGATGCACCAGGGCTTGGCGAGCTTCTGCGTGGCGGCGAAGACCGTGGACTTGATGAGGTTGTCGATCTCCTCGACCACCTGCCCGTCGGCGTCCCGGACGATCACGTCCGAGTGGAACGTCTTGTGGACGCAGTGCTCCGACCAGGTCTGGGCGATCATCTCCAGCTC
>JBMCUM010000210.1:0-3604 GCA_048622595.1 Planctomycetota bacterium
CGGCGCGGCTCGGCGCTGCTGCTGGTGGTGGGGTTGTTGACGATCCTGGCGATGCTGGGCGGGACGTTCCTGGTGATCTCGTACACGCAGGCGCGGACCAGCGAGTCGCTGACGGTCAAGAACCGCGCGGAGATCGTCTCGCGCGGCGTCGTGGAGCGCGTCGGCGAACTGCTGGCGGCGGACCTGCATTTCAGCGATACGGGCGCAGACCACTGGCCTTACGAAGACGTCGGTTCCGACGCCGACGCCTGGCGGCGGTTCGTCGATTGCGCGACCGACGAAACCCACGACGCGGACCAGCAGATCGACCCGTTCCTGTCGCACCTGGCCAACGACACCGGCTCGTCGCAGCGGCGACTCAGCGACGTGTTCGGAACCAGTTCGACGGAGGTGGACACCGACGGTAGTTTGGACTCCGACGGGGATCCGCTGCCCGACGCCTACCTGGTCGATTCGGGCGTGTCCGACGACGCCGGACGGCGCTACTACGTCGCGGTCAACGTCGTCGACCTGTCCGCCCTGCTGAACGTCAACATCCACTGCCGCAACGACACAACGGACGGCGACCTGCCATCGTATGTAGCGCCCGTGCAGGTAGATTTGGCAGGTGCGGATTTCATCAGTGACGCTGTCGGAGGCGAGTACGACGACATCAACACCGCAAGGTCCGGCAGCGCCACGACGCCACCGCTGGACATCCACGAGAACATCGCCCTTCGCCCGCTCAACCCTGACGATGCTGACTACCTGCCCTTCGCCATAAGTGACGAGACGGTATGCCGCTGGCTCGCCGGCGGCGCCTCGACCCAGACGGGCCGGCTGTGGGACGCCATCAGCGGCGTAGGCTCCGGCGACCGCGCCCTGCTGACGACCTACAACGGCTCGCGCGTGCTCGTCCGCAGGCCGGATCCCACCGGCGCCGACCCGCTGCTGCGACGGCTGACGCTGGCCGACATCCGGGACCACGGCTCGACGGGGGCGTGCGACCGGCTGTTCGACGAGTTGGTCGCCGCGGGCGCCCCGGCGGCGGCAGCGGCCCACTTCGCGGCGAACCTGTGGGCGTGGCTCAGCGACTACGACACGACGAGGGATTTCGCGCTGCGGTACGACAGCGACGGCAACGGGTCGAACGACGCGGTCGCCTACGGGCTGATCGCCGGGCCCGTCATCACGGAGGGCTACGCGACGCACGAGCCGGACTTCAACGGCGACGGGGTCATGGGCGACTACTACTGGGGCGCGGCGGTGGAGGTCTACAACCCCACCTCGCGGCAGGTCCGCCTGGACGACTACGAGATCGAGGGTCAGGCGCTGTCGGGCGAGAACATCGAGCTTCCGGCGGGCGCGCGCTGCGTGCTTTACAACTGGGACACGGAGGCAAGCGTCACGGCCGATGCGTCGGACATCTTCGGCGAGTCGCCCGGGACGAACTGGTACCGCGTCAACGGGATGACGGACTTCGCCGAGTCCACCAAGCGGCTGGTCCGCGACGTCGGAGGCACGAGCGTTCCGGTCGACAGCGTCTCGGCCGCCGAGTTGGGCTACGACGCGACGAACGTGCAGATCGACCCGGCCGAGTCGAAGGACGCCCGCCGGGACGACGACCCCGCCCGCCGGCGGGCCGCCGTCGCCGTCTACGCGCGCTATGACGGCGCGCACCGCCTGGGCAAGTCCAACAACGTCGGCGCGGGCGACATCGACGGGACCGAGGTCTACCAGGGCTTCGACGTCGACATCCGCCACGGGGCGCCGCGGAGCATCGGCGAGCTGGCGCAGATCTACATCACCGGGCCCGATGACGACGACGAGGACCTGCCGCACCAGCTCGCCGGCGCAGCAGCAAGGGACGCCGGTCGCGGCAAGCTCTACTGGCGGGCGCCGGCGATGGCCGGCGGGGCCTACCCCGACGTGCCGTGGACCACGCTGGTCGGCGAGCTGATCGAGCAGGTTCCGCCGGACGGGACGCGGCCTGACGATCCGTCCGTGCCTGCGGACCAACGCGTGTACACGCGCGTCTACGGGCGGGTGAACATCAACACGGCGCCCCGCCAGGTGCTGCGGCGCCTGCCCTGGCCGACGTTCCTCGATCTGAACGGTAACGGCACGCAGGAAGGCGGGGAACCGTCGATCTCCGGTGCGGACGTGGACGAGATCGTCGATTACATCCTGGCCTACAGGATGCGCGGAAGCATCGGGTCCGCGGACTACTCGAACCGCGGGACGACCAGCGGCATCCCGGGCCTGCGCGACAGCAGCGATCACGTCGGATACCTGACCCCCGGTGAGCTGGCCGTACCCCTTAGCGATTACGTCCTCACGGCGCGAGCCGGCTCGGTTCCCGCCGTCGAGGAGGCGGGGTATCTCAACGCCGTCAACTCGCTTTACACGGCCGTGGCGAATGTAATCACCACGCGGAGCGACACGTTTGCCGCGACAATTCGCGTGCAGGTGGGCGACGACACCGACGAATCCCGTAACGTGTGGTATTACCTGGCCGTGTACGACAGGGGCAACTGCTTCGGGCCGGGCCACAGGCCGGCCGTGCTGCTGTTCTCGCAGGTCGACTGACGGACCGGTACGCCGTTCGAGCCAATGACGGATTGACCGCTCGACCGATCGCCTACGTCTCCGAGGCGCGCTGGACGGACGGCAGGATGTAGTCGGCGACCACGCGCTGCCAGCTCATCCGCTCGGCGAGCTGCTGTCCGCGGGCGAGGCGGCGGGCGACGGTCTCGTCGTCGCGCGGCAGCTTGTCGTCGATGAGCCGCGCCAGGCGGCGGGCCTCCGCGGCTTCGATCTCGTTGCGCTGTCGGGCGGGCATGCGGACCAGCTCATCGACGCTCGGCGAGCCCGTCACGCCGAGGAAATCGCCGACGATGATGTTGTCGTCGAAGCCGTCGGCGCCGGCCTCCCGCTGGGCCAGCCCCATGCACCCGCACACGTTCGAGACCACGCACATCGCCCCGGAGGCCAGCGGCTCGAACTGGCTGATGCCGAACGGCTCGTAGATGCTCAGCCCGAACTCCAGGTCCGTCCCGCGGCGGAGGTCGGCGAAGGTCATCTCCTCGCTCATGCGGTCCCCGCAGGCCTGTCGGGACCATCCCCACTGGTTGACCAGCACGGCGCGGACGGCGGCGTGGTCGCGGTTGAACACGTCGAACATCTCGCCGAGGATCTCCTCGCCCCCGCACAGGTCCGGGTACCCCCGCTCGTGCGCGACCGGCCAGCCGTAGACCCGCTCCATCTGGCGGACGTCCGGGGTGCGGCGTTTGCCCGCCAGGGTCCCGAGCATGAAGTACACGCACGTCTCTCCGCGCTCGACGAGGCGCGGCTCGAGCTCGTGCAGCACGGCCAGGTCGCGCCAGATGCCCTTGGAGACGACGGGTCGGCAGACGTGGGAGAGCAGCCAGGTGGGTCGCTCGCCGAAGAGACTCTCTGCGTACAGCCCCAGGCGGTCGCGGCTGTCGGCGCGCTGGGCGGTGGAGACGGCGCCTGCGGGGATGCCGTTGTAGACCAGGTCGAGGCCCATGGTCTGGAAGTGCGGGTCGACGAACCGCAGCTCGTCGCCGATGCGGTCGCCGACGGCGAAGACGTGGTCGCAGTA
>JBMCUM010000211.1:0-3575 GCA_048622595.1 Planctomycetota bacterium
ACGATGATGTCGTCCGACCAGTTCTGTATCGCCATGCCACGTTCCCTTTCGGCCAAATCCTGTACGTATCATCGGCACGAGCGGGGGGGGATTTCAATACCTCCCGCAAAACCGCCACGCCTGCGGCTCACGTCGTCGCCTCGGCGGGCAGCCCCACACGGTGGGCGCCCCAGCCCAGCGCCGTGTCGACCGCCAGGTGCACGCTGACGACGACGGCCATCGCCCACGCCGCGTCGGCCTGCTCCGGCGGCGTGGTGGGGCTCAAGAGGAGCAGGACCGTCACGGCCAGGCCCATATACGCCACCATGGCGAACAGGAACTGCCCCATCGCCACCGCCCGCCTGCCGTACCGCTGCCCGCGAAGCAGCATGATCACGCCGATGCTCGTGGTCACCGCGGCGCAGATCAGGTAGATCGCCATCAGAACGTAGTGCACGTTGCGGGGCAGCAGGTCGCCCCAAGCCCAGGCGAACACGCCCGCCACGTGCGCCGCCGCCCACGCCAGGCCCAGCATGCCCAGGATTGTCACGCCCGACGAGGCGACCACCGGCTCGGGCGGATTCGGATCCTCGACCGGAATGTACTCCGTCTTCGGCCAGCCGGCACGGGCCGAGCGGTAAAACAGCCGGAAGTACCGCAGCACGACCCACAGCATCACCACGGCGACCAGCACGCCCACCACGACCAGCAGGATGCGGTGGGCATCCGTTGTCATCACGCTTATCGGCATCGGTACACCCGGCGTTCGTCGATGCCAAGCTCACGGATAGTCGGGGCGATGGCACCGTAAAACCGCCTTCCATCTACATAATAGCCGGCCGTCGGCGCCACACCCGACACCCGGCGGGTCCAGAAGGCGTTGAACTGCTCCATGAACAGCTCGCGTACGTACTTGCTGACCATCGACGCCAGCGCCGTGGGCAGGTGCTCGGCGTCGGCGCAGACGCCGAACGACACCTCCGCGGCGCGCCGATCGTCGACCAAGCGGTAGGCGCTGCGCCCGTCGCCCTCATCGAGCACCTTCAGCCGGCATCGCGGGAAGAGGTCGCGCAGGTAGGGACGGTATCGCATGCGGCCTCCCTGGCGGTCGACACGGATGGCGCCGCTGCTGCCGTCGATCAGGTCCCAGACGTGGTGCAGCAACCGCCCGGTGATGCTCAGCAGCATCGTGGTCTTGTTGTCCGTGGCGGTGACCAGCCGGTTGAACTCGCCGACCGGGACCGGCTCGCAGCGGACCGTCAGCAGTCGCACGCCCGCGCGGCGCATCGTCGCCGACAGCGCGTTGGTCGCAAGGTCCCGGTCCGTCGCGCCGATGCAGCGGGGCAGCTCCAGCGGCGCATCGGCGTACCACGGATAGCCCCTCAACGCGCCCCGCGCCGCCGGCGCCGTCGCGGCCAGCAGGTCTCCCAGGGTCGCGCAGCGGCGCCGCTCAGGCAGGGACCCCAGCGCCGCCAGCGTCGCCCGCTCCAGGTGCTCCACGGACCGCCCGGTGCGACGGGAGTAGAGCTTCTTGCTGTCGCCGATGGCGAGGCGCCCCCCGCGGCGGGCGGCGGTCCTCCCCACCCCGGCGGCCAGAAGCTCCCACAGCGAAGCGCCCGCGCGGTCGTCCGGGACCTCGAACGCCACCGCCGTGACCACCAGCGGACCCAGGACGGGCCCGTATCCCGCCTCGTCGATGCCCGCGATCACCGCCATGGGTCGCGATTATACCCGCGCCCCCGCCCGCGCACCATCGCCGCGACCGGATCATGCCGTATCATGGAGACATGACGCCAGGCGGCGAGCAACCTGCCCGCTTCTTCTGCGACGCCATGCACGGGGGGCTGGCTCGCTGGCTCCGCGCGGCGGGGTACGACGCGGCGTTCGCCTACGGAATCGACGACGCGGAGCTGATCGAACGCGCCCGCGACACCGGACGGATCATCCTCAGTTCCGACGGTCCCCTCTTCGACCGCAACGTCATCCGCGACGGGACGGTCGCGGCGCTGTACGTCCCGCAGCAGCTCGGAAAGCTGCAAGCCCTTCAGTTCGTGCTGCGGACGCTGAAGCTGCCGGTGCGCTGGCCGCGGTGCATGGCCTGCGGCGGGGCGCTGCGCGAGGTGCCGAAGCACACCGTCGCCGACGAGGCGCCGCCGCGGACGTACCGCAACTGCGACAGGTTCTGGCGCTGCCGACGCTGCGGGAAGCTGCTGTGGCGCGGCACGCACTGGGAGCGGATCACCCGCAGGCTCGCGCAGGTCGCCCCCTGAACCGCGTGGCCGGGCTGGGCGAGCGGATCCCGACCCACCGCATCCGCCTGCGCCGCCGCCTGCCCCGGCGTAGGCCCGAACGCATCGAGGGGCTTGCCCGCCGCTTCCTGCGTCGCCTCGCCGCCATCCGTCGCGGCAGCGGCCGCGGTGATCTCCAGCGGCGCCGTCGGCGTGCTGTTCTCGCCCCTCGCGTCCATGCGTCCCTCCAGCGCCGATTATCCCGCGACCCACACGGCGACAAAGGGCTTTCAGGCGCGAAAGATCGATTCGTTACGGACAGGGGGCGCATGCCCACACTGCCTGCCTCATGAGCCCTTTCCGATAGACGACGAAGGTTTCCCTGGCGCTTGGGCTCATCGCCATGCGGGTCGGCTACGCTTACTGAAGGGGCGCTTCGAGAAGCTGCGGCATGCAAGGTGAATGCCATCTCCCGGAGCTCATTCGCCCGAATTTTTTGACGAACAGCCCCAGCTTGGGACGCGTATCCTATACTAATACCCATGCAACCGCGAACGCGGCGTTGTACGTTCGAACAATCAGCGAGCTGAATACGCCGAAAAATTCCTGTTCTTTTGCCGTCAGGGACGCTACAAGAAGAGGCATACAAGCACCGATGGGGCGATGTCCATACCCCGGGCTGGGCGTGGGCACCGTCGCAATGAGCGATTCGAGCCACCCAGCCCGTCAAGGAGATCGGAATACTGAAATCGGTGCTCGCCGTAACGACGTGCGCCATGGCGGCAATGGGGACGCGGAAAATGCTTGGGCTGCTCAACCAACGATTCGCTCTACGAGCGGTCACCCTCCTGCGAACCTGAACTGTACAGCCCCCACCCCTAAACGCCGCGGGAACAGCGGCTCCAACACGACGAACAACGCCCCGTATTTTCGCTACCCGAGTAGATGAAATACAGCCCGGGCAGGCGGAGCTGAGCGAACGCTGCACCAGGCGGTCCGACGGGCGGACCGATACCGCGCAGCTCGCCCAGTCTTTTTACCGTTCACGTAGAGAGCCGGCACGTGAGCGGGGTGGCCGAAGCCATCGAATTGCCCGGCTTGTCAACATACAGGAGTTCGGTATGAAACACCAAAACACAAAGCGAGTGATCGTAACCGTCGCCCTGGCGGCGCTGGGCATCGGTGCGCTCGGACTTGCCACGGGGCACCTGACCGCCCAGGCGCAGGTGTCTTCACCTCCGCCCGAGGAAGCGCCGCTCGCGGAGGCGCCCCCGGAACCCGAGGTTCTTGTGGGAACCTATAGCCCGCACGTGGCGTTCCAGGAGCATCCGGCCCAGGAGGATCTGCAGAAGGCCACTGAGGCCGCCC
>JBMCUM010000212.1:0-3570 GCA_048622595.1 Planctomycetota bacterium
GGCGATGGTGGGCAGGTCCGGATCGGCCATCTCGAACGCCTCGTCGGGCGCGAACGCCCCGGCCCAGTAGTCCTCCAGGCCGACGAACTGGATGCTGCCGCCGCGCAGCTCGAACCGGCGCGACTCGTTGCGCATGACGAAGATGTCCTCGTGCGTCAGGCGGTCGGCGACGTAGTCGGCCAGGCCCCGCGTTCTGCCCAGACCTCGCGGGTGGCAGGCGCCGTAGTCGTGGTTGCCCAGGCAGGCGACGACGGCGACGCGGGGGTCGAGATGTCGCAGTACGCGGGCGACCATGCGCGCGTAATGACCGGGACCGGTGATGAAGTCGCCCGTGACGGCGACGAAATCCGGCTCCAGGCGGTTGACCATCTCCACGCAGTGGTGGAGGTAGCGTTCGCGGACAATGGGACAGGCGTGGAGGTCCGAGATGTGCACCAACCGGGTCCCGGCCAAGCCGTCTGCCAGCCCAGGCAGGTCCATCCACCGCCGCTCGATTCGCAGCCAGTGCTCCTCGATGGACCAGGCGAACAACCCGCCGAGCGCCACGGAGCCGGCCGCGCCCCACAGCATGCGCTTCAGCGACATGCGATCGGGCAGGACCCGGTGCTTGCGTGAGATCAGGACTTCGTTCATTGATCAGGCGGGGATCGTTGCGGCGCCGTCGATTATAGCACGTGCGCGCCGCCTCGGCGAGCCAGTGCGCGGGGTTCACGCGCGGCCGAACTGCTTCGCCAGGTCGGCGAGCGTGAGCTTGAGCGTCGTCGGCCGGCCGTGAGGGCACGACGCGGGCTTGTCGCCCTCGTCACGGCGCGCCAGCAGGTCGCGCATCTCGTCCGGGCTGAGCGGGTCGCCGGCCTTGACCGCCGCCTTGCATGCCATCATCGCCAGCACCTGCTCGAGCAGGTGCTCCGTTTCGACCGCCTCGTCGTCGGCGAGCAGGTCGGCCATCTCGCGAACGAAATCGCCCGCGGCGACGCCGCGCTCGGTCAGCAAGGAGGGGAATCGCTGCACAGCCAGCGTCCCCGGTCCGAACGCCCGGACCTCGATGCCGAGGCGGTCGAGAAGCTCGCGGCGGCGGTCCAGGGCGTCCACATGCGCCGGCGTGGCCGAGATCGTCTCGGGGATCAGCAGCCGCTGAGACGCCAGCCCGCACCCGTCGCGGCCGGCGAGGCGCCGGTGCAGGTTGTCGTACAGCAGGCGCTCGTGGAGGGCGTGCTGGTCGATGACGACCACGCCGTCGGATGTCCCCGCGACGATATAGCTGTTGTGAACCTGCATCACCGGCCCCGGCTCGGCGGCGGACGCCGGCGAGGCGCCGGGGGGCGCCTGGCCCAGGTCGCCCAGCGGAAGACGCCCGGAGCCCGCCGCGGAGGTCGCGGTGTCGGGCGCCTGTGCCGCACGCGCCCGGTCGCCGGCGGCCTGTCGCCCGGAGGGAAAATCCAGCCGCTGCCGGCGCGGCGGGGCGGACTTGAGGAAGTCCGCAAGCGCCTGACGCAGCGAGTGGCGCCGAGCATTCTCCACCCGGGCGTCGTCATCCCGGGCGGTCGTTTCGTCCTCGACCGGCGGCGCCTCGCCCTGGGATTCGCGGACGGGTTCGGCCCGCGTCCGGGGTGGCGCGTCGCCGTTGCGGAGCTGCGCCGTCGGGGCCAGCTCGGTCCGGTTGAGCGTCTCGCGCAGTGCGGCCAGAACCTGCCCGTGCACGCGGTTGCCGTCGCGGAAGCGGACCTCGATCTTGGTCGGGTGGACGTTGACGTCGACCTCGGCCGGGGCGACCTCGATGAACACGAACGCCACGGGCCAGCGCTGCACGTCGATCCGTCCGCGATAGGCCTCGCGCAGGGCATGCGAGAGCAGGCGGTCGCGGACGTACCGTCCGTTGAGGAAGAAATACTGCCACTTGCTCGAGCTGCGCGCCGCCGCGGGTGGGCCGATCAGCCCGGCCACGCCGACGTCGTCGCCGCGCGGGCGAACGGGCAGCAGCGCATCGGCCAGGTCGCGCCCGAACAGGTCGGCGACACGCTCGGCGGTGCTGTCGGCGGGTGGGAGGTTCACCGACTCCCGACCGTTGTGCGTCAGGCGGAACGCCACGCGCGGATGGGGCAGCGCCAGGCGGGTCAACTGCTCCGAAATGTGCGCGAACTCCGTCGCCGCCGTCCGCATGAACTTCCGCCGCGCCGGCGTGTTGTAGAACAGGTCGCGGACGCTGACGGCCGTACCGGCCGAGGTCGCGCAGGGGCGCGCCTCGCGGATATCCCCCCCGGCCGCCGAGACCTCGATGCCGCTTTCGGCGTCCCGCGGGCGGGTGCGGATGTGCGCGTGGGACACGGCGGCAATGGACGCCAGCGCCTCGCCGCGAAAGCCCATGGTCTCAATGGCGAACAGATCGGCGTCGTCGGCGATCTTGCTTGTGGCGTGCGGGGCGAACGCCAGTTCGGCGTCGGCGGCGCTCATGCCCGCGCCGTCGTCGGTAACGGTAATCGCCTTGCGCCCGCCGTCCTCCACGGCGACCTCGATCCGCCCGGCGCCGGCGTCCAGGGCGTTCTCGACGAGCTCCTTGACGATGCTCGCGGGGCGTTCGACGACCTCACCGGCGGCGATCTTGTTGACCAGCGTTGTCGGTAGAACGCGGATGCTCATGACCACAGGATAGCAGGCGCGCGTCGTGCAGCGAAATGGTTTCGGAAGGAGGCGGAGTCCGGCG
Organism: Planctomycetota bacterium; assembly: GCA_048622595.1. Classification (GTDB taxonomy): domain Bacteria; phylum Planctomycetota; class Phycisphaerae; order SM23-33; family SM23-33; genus JAGXKT01. Next base: position 2,702 of record JBMCUM010000212.1, read on the forward strand.
CGTCGTTCACCGCAAGTCGTATTCCTTGATCTTGCGGTAGAGGGTCCGCTCGCCGATTCCGAGCATCTTCGCCGCCTGTTCCCGGTTGCCGTCCACCATCTTCAGCGTGCTGCGGATCAGCTCCTTCTCGGCGTCGTCGAGACTCATTCCGGCCAGTTGCCGCACCTGCCCATCGTCGCCGCCGGGGCGGCGGTGGATCTCGCCGGGAAGGTCGTCCACCGTGAGCTTGTCGTTTGTGGACAGGACCACCATGTTCTCCACGACGTTGCGCAACTGGCGGATGTTTCCCGGCCAGGGGTAGCTGATCAGCACGCGCCGTGCGTCCGGGTCGACGCCGGAGACCTTCCGACCGTGCTTGTCGTTCGCCTCGGCGATGAAGTGGTCGATCAGCAGGGGGATATCCTCGGGGCGCCGGCGCAGAGGTGGCAGCTCGATGGTCGCGCCCTTGATGCGGAAGTACAGGTCCTCGCGAAACTCGTGCTTGTCGACGCGCTGGGCCAGGTCCGTGTTCGTCGCGCTGAGCACGCGGACGTCCACGCGAATCGGCTCGTTGGAGCCCACGCGGACGACCTCGCCGTTCTCAAGGACGCGCAGAAGCTGGGCCTGCATGGGCAGGGGCATGTCGCCGACCTCGTCGAGGAACATGGTCCCGCCGTCGGCGTGCTCGAACCGCCCCGGGCGGTCGCCCGTGGCGCCCGTGTAGGCGCCCTTGACGTGCCCGAACAGCTCATCCTCCAGCAGCGACTCGCTGAGCCCGGCGCAGTTGATGGTCGCGAAACGCTGCCCCGCGCGCCGGGAGTTACGGTGGATCGCCTGGGCGACCAGCTCCTTGCCCGTGCCCGACTCGCCCAGAATCAGCACCGGAAGGT
>JBMCUM010000213.1:0-3545 GCA_048622595.1 Planctomycetota bacterium
CCCTGGTCGGACGCCGCGCGCGACGACGGTGGTACGCGGGTGCGGGTGCGGCCGCGGCGGTCGCCGCGGCGGCGGTGGTGTTCGTGACGGTCACGGGCTTCCCGGGCCACGACGAAACTCCCCGGCGTCCCGTCGCGACGAGCCCGCAACAGCGGCACCCCGTCCGGTTGGGCACAGCCGAAACGCTGGAGATGGCGCGGCGCGACACCGAGGCGCTGGACGCGCTTCTGGCGGACGACGAGCTGTCGCTGGTCGGCGAGGAGATCGAGGCGCTGGCGGCCGAGATGGCCCAGCAGCCGGACCCGACCCGCATCGACATGGAAATCGACGCGATGGAAGATAGAATCCACGCCGTGGAGACCGAGGCGCTCTGGTCGATCGAGGGCTGAGCCCCGCGAGGTGAGACATGTCCAAGCAGACGATACTGGCGATGGCGATCGGCGCGGTGCTGGGCGGGCTGGTGGTCTGGGCCTGCGTCGAGGACCCGCGCGCCGCGGCGCAGGACGACCCGCGCGCCGGGCGCTGGGACGACCGCGAACCGCCGCGCCCGCCGCGGGGTCATCACGAGCCGCGGTTGACCGACGAGCAGGAGGCGAAGCTGTTGGAGTTCCTGCAGCGCTACCGCCCGCGACGCCACACGGCGCTGATGGCTCTGAAGGATCACAATCCCCGCATGTACCATCGGTGGCTCGGACGCATCTGGCGCGTGTACCAGCAGTTCCACGACAGCCCCGAGGAGGTCCGCCGGGCCGTACTGCGACTGTGGGACTACCGCGTCGAAATCGGCAAGACGCTGCGCGAGCTCCGCGATGCGACCGGCGAGCGACGCGAGGAACTCGTCGGCGAGCTCCGCCGGCTCGTCGCTGCGCGGTTCGACGACGAGCAGACCGTCAACCGGTATCGCCTGACGGTGCTCGCCGAGCACCTCGAGCGTCTGCGCGAGCGGTGGAAGCAGCGCCGGCAGCGGCGCGACGAGATCGTCGCCGAACACCTCGCCGACCTCCTCGAGCACGGCGAGGATCGTGAAGCCGGCTCCCTGCTGCCCCGCGGGCGACGGCATCGCGGCCCGACGCGACCGACCACGCGCCCGGGCGAGTAGGCGCTCAGCCCTCCGCGCGGCGCTATCGCGGGATGAGGTCCTTGACCTCGAAATCGAGCGTCTTGACGTCGTACGCCGACACCACCCCGATGCGCACCGCGCTGGGCTTGCTCTCGGCCGGGAGGGTGAACTCGGCGCTCAGCGCGGACTCCTTGCCCAGCGGGTCGCCGTCCTCGATCTTCCCGCTGACCAGCTCGCGTCCGTCGCCGTCGAGGATCGCGACCGTCCCGACGAACGGCGCGCCGGGCCCGCTGCGCGGACGGGTGCACTCGATCTCCACGTGCCACCTGCCCCTGCGCCCCAGGGCGACCTTGATGACGCGCAGGCCGATGCCGGCCTCGTCGACCGGATGCGTCATCGGCGTCGCATCGAGCTTGACGTACTCCCACCGCCGGGCGGCCAGCGCCCGCGCCTGAAGCGTCATCCGGTCGATGCGGTAGGCGTCGCGCGTCAGCTCGACCTTGTCCAGCTCCACCTCCATCGACTCGTCCTGGAGGTACTCGAACGTGCCCTTGCGGTACGTCCGCCGGCGGCGGGACTTCTTGTCCGGCTTGAGGATGCTCTCCTTGCGGGTGTCCGTCACGGAGACCGCGCGGAGCTCCGGCGTGGCGGCGATGACGTTGTCCTCCTGGCCTTCGGGGATCCTCAGCGTCCCCTCCAGCTCGACGGTGTACTGCCGTTTGCCGCCCTCGGCGAGGTCGATCTTGCTGGCGGTGTTCAGTTTGGCCAGTTCCAGCTCGTAGCGGTGGCTGGTGAACGTGGGGCGCGGACCGACGGGCTTGTCCCTGCGGCTCGTCGTCAGGTCACCGGCCGGCGCCGCTGCGCCCGCGACCAGAAGCACGGCGATTCCGCAGAACAGGGCGTGCGTCTTCATGGTGCGGTCCTTTCGTCGGGGCATCGGTGTTCCGTGGCGATTGTACGCCGCGACGGCGCGCATTCCAAAGACGACGACGCGGCTTTTGCAGCAACTCCGTTCCCGTCGCCGCGGCTTGGGCAGCAACCGCGGTCAAGCCCGTGCCGTGGTTTGCCCGCCAACCGCGGAATACCCCTCACCCGTCAGCGCAGCAGCTCCGCCAGCCGTTCGAGCACCTCGCCGACCAGGACCTCGGGCGTCGAGGCGCCGCTGAGCACGGCCACGCGAATCGGACGCTTTGCGGGCAGCCAGTCTCGGACGGTCACGGCCGCCTCGCGCTGCGGGTCGAAGCTCTCGATCTCGCGCGGCGAGCGGATCGCCCCGGCCGTCTCGATGAATACCGCGGGGGTGTGCTGGCGCGCCAGCTCGTACAGGTGGCGCGTGTTGGACGAGCCGAACCCGCCGACGACGACGGCGAGGTCCGGGCCGCGCCTGCACAGCTCGACGGCGGCCGACTGGCGGCTTTGCGTCGCCCGGCAGACGGTGGGCTCGAACAGCAGGCGGTCGCGCCCCTCCTCCGCGCCGAAACGCTCCACGAACGCCTCCTCCACGCGCCGACGAACCTCCATCGTCTCGTCGTAGAGCATCGTGGTCTGGCTGACCTGCCCCATGCGCATGAACGGCGTGATGCTGCGGGCGTTCGTCGCGGCCGGTCCGAACGCCGCGGCCGGGTCGCCCGACCCGCCGGCGCGGACCATGTCGCAGAACCGGTCGACCTGGTCGAGGTCCCCGACGACAAGGTAGCTCCCCCCGGCCGCGGCGAGGCGCGACTTGGTCACCACGGTCTCGTCGTGGGTGGCGCGTCCGAAGACCAGCACGGCGCGACCGTCGGCGACGGCACGGTCGGCCCAGGCCCACAGGCGTCGGACGTTTCCGCAGGTGGTGTCGATGACCTCGCAGCCGACGTGGCGCAGGCGGCGCTCGACGGGCAGGGGCACGCCGAAGGCCGGGATCACCGCGCAGTCCTCGGGACCGATGAGCTGCTCCAGGCGGTCGCGCTGCTCCGAGGAGAGAATCTGCACGCCACGGGCGCCGAACAGCTCGTTGACCCACGGGTTGTGAATGATCTCCCCCAGCAGCAGGAGGCGCTTGCCCCGCGCCGCGGCATCGTCGACCGCCCGGGCCAGCATCTCCAGCGCACCCTCCACCCCGCGGCAGAACCCGAACGCCTCGGGCAGCCACAGCTCCCCGCCGTCCAGGCGCCAGACGTTGCCCGCCGCGCGAACGCGATCGACGGTGGCGCTGTCCAGCGGACCGGGCGAGGCGCTCGCGTTGTTCGCTGTGTCAGGCACTGGTCGACTCGAACCGGGACAATCGTGGAGGCCGCAAATCACACGAAGGCGGAGCGGCCTGTCCACAGATTACACCGATTGCACGGATCGGACGAAAGCCCGTTCGCGCGTCCGTCCCCGAAATCCGTGTAATCCGCGCACTCCGCGGGCGGGCGTTTCTCGGCTGGCGGGGTTCGCGGGCTCATACCCGCCGCCCGGCGCACAGGGCGATCGCCAGCGCGTCGGCCACGTCCGGCGGCTC
>JBMCUM010000214.1:0-3476 GCA_048622595.1 Planctomycetota bacterium
AACTCGTAGGTCAGGATCACCCGATCGGCCGAGAGATACTCCTGCCGCAGAAACGTCGCGCGGCGCTCCTCGGCAAGCTGCATGACCGGCCCGACGGAGTCCTCGGGAATGATCAGGTCCGCCTTGACATACGGCTCGCGGATTTCCTGCACCTGCGACGGGTCGGGCAGGTCGCCGGCCGAGTCGACCTCCACCGTGTCGCCGGCGACGGTGAGGACCTCGTAGGGCACGGTCGGAGCGGTCTGGACGACCTCGATGCCGTGCTCCCGCTCCAGGCGCTCCTGGACGACCTCCATGTGCAGCAGCCCCAGGAATCCGCAGCGAAAGCCGAACCCCAGCGCCTCGGCGCTGATCGGTTGGAACGTCAGCGCCGCGTCGTTGAGCTGGAGCTTCTCCAGCGCGTCGCGCAGGTCCGGAAAGTCCGTCGCCGGGCCCGCGTAGAAATCCGAGAACACCATCTGCTGCGGCGGGCGGTACCCGGCCAGCGGCTCGGCGGCCGGACGGTCGGCCAGCGTCAGCGTGTCGCCCACGTGGACGGACGAGACGCTGCGGATGCTGGCGACGATGTACCCGACCTCCCCGGCGTGCATCGACTCTACGCGGCGCGGGCGCGGGGCGAACTTGCCCAGCTCGCTGACCTGGTAGACCTCCTCGGTCCCGATCATGCGCACCTTGTCGCCGACGCGCAGGCGCCCGGCGAACATGCGGATGTACACCACCACGCCGCGGTAATCGTCGTACGTGCTGTCGAAGACCAGCGCCTTGGTCTCCGCGTCGACGTCGCCGGACGGCGGCGGAAGCTGCTCGACGATGGCACGAAGCATCTGCTCGACGCCCTCGCCGGTCTTGGCCGAGGCGAAGATGCAGTCCTCGGCGGCCCATGACGTACCGTCCGGCTTCCGCGAGGGGCGCTGCCCGCCGCCCAGAAGGTGCTCCAGTTCCATCGCCGTATCCTCGGGACGGGCGGCGGGCAGGTCGATCTTGTTGACGACGGGAACGACATACAGCCCGTTGCGCTGCGCCAGGTGGGCGTTGGCGACCGTCTGAGCCTCGACGCCCTGGGCGGCATCTACCACCAGCAACGCCCCCTCGCAGGCGGTCAGCGCCCGGCTGACCTCATAGTGGAAGTCCACGTGTCCGGGCGTATCGATCATGTTGAGCATGTACGTCCGCCCGTCGCAAGTGTAGTCGATGGTCACGGCCGAGGACTTGATGGTGATCCCGCGCTCGCGCTCGAGATCCATCTCGTCGAGCATCTGCTCGTGAAAATCGCGCTCCGTGATGGCGCCGCTGCGCAGCAGCATGCGATCGGCCAGCGTGCTCTTGCCGTGGTCGATGTGAGCGATGATGCTGAAATTTCGAATGTATTTCTGGTCCACTGAGCGGATTATACTACCCGCGGCGCCCCCCACAACCGAACGCCGGTCAGGCGGGTGCCCGCCCCGCTGCCGGGCCGTGCGCCATTGTCCCCCTTGGCAAGATGACGTATTGTACCAGAAATGCAGCGCCGGCGCGAGCCACCGACGGCCGCGCATGGAACTTTACCCGGATCGGCCAGCGCCCATGAACGCCCGAGACGCGCTTCGCGACAACATCGCCGCGGCCAAGGCCGTCTTCGACCGCCTGCCGGCGCTGGCCGGGCAGGTTGACGCGGCGGCCGGGCTGATCCTCACGGCCCTGAAGCGCGGAAACAAGCTGCTGACGTGCGGCAACGGGGGCAGCGCCGCCGACGCCGCCCACATGAGCACGGAATTCGTCTGCCGGTTCGAGAAGGAGCGTCGCGGCTACCCGGCCGTGTGCCTTAACGCCCACGGGGGCGACCTGACTGCCATCGCGAACGACTATGCTTTCGACGACGTATTCGCCCGGCAGGTGCGAGCTCTGGGCCGATGCGGGGACGTGCTGCTGGCCGTGACGACCAGCGGAACCAGCGAGAACGTCCGCCGGGCGATCGAGGCCGCCGTTGCAGCGGACGTACGCACCATCGCCCTGCTGGGACGCGACGGAGGCGTCACGAAGGGGCTGGCGGAGGTGGAGATGGTTGTAGCGGGGACGGTGACAGCCCGGATCCAGGAGGCCCAGAAGCTGCTCATCCACACGATCTGCCAACTGGTCGACGCGGAGCTGCCGGCGAGCTGACCGCGGCGCCGCCCGGACGCGGGGACATGGCGCGGGGCGACGGTTATGCTATCTTATGGGGCGTATTCGACCTTGTCAGCGCCACGGGCTCTGCCCGATAGTACCATAAGCACGCGGTCTGCGACCGGCGAGGAGTCCTCCGTGTCCGACGAACTCCATCATGAATGCGGCATCGCCGCACTGTACTGGCTGGACGAGACGCAGCACGCCGACGGTGTCGCCAGCGAGGCGGTGCGCGACGGGAACGTCACCCCCCTGCTGCCGCGGATGTTGCTGGACCTCCAGAACCGCGGGCAGCTTGCCGCGGGCATCAGCCGCTACCGCCCCGACAGCGCGCAACTGCTGGACACCTACAAGGACGTGGGAACGGTCATCGAGGCCTTCCGCATGTCCCGTCCGGCGAAGTACCAGTCCATCCTCGCCGACCAGGCCGGCCGCGCCGCCATCGGGCACACCCGCTACGGAACCTGCGGCGCCGACGACGTCCGGTACGCCCAGCCGTTCGAGCGTCATCACGGGCGGCTGTGGAAGTGGTTCACCTTCGCGTTCAACGGGCAACTGGCGAACTACCCCGAGCTGCGGGACGGGCTGCTCTCGAAGCAGCATTATCACTTCGCGCTGGATACGGACACGGAGATGCTCATGCACGCCCTGGCCTACCGCCTGCGGGGCGACGCGCCGGCCGATCTCTGCCGGGTGATGCGGTCGCTGAGCGAATCCTTCGACGGCGCCTACAACATCGTCTTCCTCGACGCCATGGGGCGGATGGTCGTCGCCCGCGACCCGCTGGGCTTCCGCCCGCTGAGCTGGGCCGTGCAGGGCCGGCTTCTGGCCGCCGCCAGCGAATCGGTGGCGCTGACCAACATGGGCTTCCGTGACGTGCATGACGTGGCGCCGGGGGAGATGCTGATCGTGGAGGACGGGCGTTTGCAGCGGCGACGTTTCGCCGACGACCGCCGCCATGCGCACTGCTTCTTCGAGTGGGTGTACTTCTCGAACGTCGCCAGCACCATCGCCGGGTCCAGCGTCTACCTCACCCGCGCCCGCGCCGGACAGCGCATGGCCGAGATGGAAACCGAATCGGTCGGAGACGATGCCGTCGTGGTCCCGGTACCGGACACCGCCAAGGCGGCCGCCGATGCCTACGCCTACGCCTGCGGCATCCCGTCGGTCGAGGGGCTGATCCGCAACCGCTACGTGGGGCGATCGTTCATCGAGCCGGCCGGAACACGCACGCGCACCGCCCGCAGCAAGTACACCCCCCTTCCCGCGGTTCTGCGCGACAAGAAGGTCTTCCTCGTGGAGGACTCCATCGTCCGCTCGACGACGCTGGCGAC
>JBMCUM010000215.1:0-3457 GCA_048622595.1 Planctomycetota bacterium
GCGGACGTCGGCGGCGGCGCGGCGCGGGTCGGTCGCCTTGCAGATCGCCCCGCCGACGACGACCACGTCAGCGCCGGCGGCGACGGCAGCGGCGGCGGTCTCGGAGTTGATTCCGCCGGCCACGGCGAGCGTGCAGTCGACCGCGCGGCGGATCGCCTTGAGCTCGTCCAGCGGGTTCGCCCCGCTCATCTGCTCGTCGATGGCGCAGTGCACGTCCAGCCAGCCCGCCCCCAGCGCCACGGCGCGCTTCGCGGCGGCGACGGCGTCGGAAACGCCGATCAGGTCCACCGCCACGTCGATCCCGTAGTGGCGACCCGCCTCGACGCACTCGCGGATCGTCGCGTCGGAGGCGGCGGCGAGGACGGTCACGACGTTGGCGCCGGCCTTTGCGGCGGCCTCGGCCTCGATCCGCCCGGCGTCCATCGTCTTGAGGTCCGCGATGAGTGTGCGATCCGGGAACGCCTCGCGGAGCTTCCGCACCGCGTCCAGCCCCTCGGACTTGATCAGGGGCGTACCGGCCTCGACGCAGTCCGCCCCGCCCGCCACGGCCGCTTGCGCAACATCCAGCGCGCGGCGCAGCTCCACGAAGTCCAGCGCGACTTGCAGTTTCGCGGTTGCCATGAGGTGCATCGTACCGCGCGGCCGCGCGGGTGCAAGCGGCCTGACGCCCCCGCAGCGGTCACATGGAACACGCCTGAGGCCTCGACGGAATGTTTACGGGCCCTGCTTCGTCACGGGAACGGGAGCACGGTCACGATGCCCGTGCCACGGGAATGCGGCGACCCTCAGCCCGCATCGCGGAAAGCGGACGTAGAGCTACTTTCGCCGCGACCCGGTCTTGCGCAGTGCCTGGTCGAGGTCGGCGATGACGTCCTCGGGCTCCTCGATCCCGACGGCCAGGCGAACGAGCGTGTCCGTTATGCCCAGCTCGTAGCGCCGTTTGCGGGTCTGGTTGTAATAGCTCACCGAGGCCGGGTGCGTAACCAGCGTCTCGACGCCGCCCAAGCTCGGGGCGATGTAGCACAGCTCCAGGGCGTCGAGGAAGCGCTTCACGTCCGACAGGCGCCCCTTGACGTCGAACGTGACCACCCCGCCGAACCCGCTCATCTGACGGACGGCGATGTCGTGGTGGGGATGGTCAACCAGGCCCGGGTAGTAGACGCGCTTGACGCGCGGGTGATCGGCGAGGAACTCGGCCACCCGCTGGGCGGAGGCGTTCTGCCGCGTCACGCGCAGCGGAAGCGTCTTCATCCCGCGCAGCAGCAGGTAGCAGCAGTGGGGGTCGATGACGCCGCCGATGGCCTTGTGCAGCGCGCGGATGGGCTCGATCAGCTCGCCGCGTCCGAGGACCGCCCCGGCGAGGATGTCGTTGTGCCCGCCGAGGTACTTCGTCCCGCTGTGGATGACCAGGTCCACGCCCCACTGAAGCGGTCGCTGGTTGATGGGCGTGGCGAAGGTGCTGTCGATGACGGTCCGCACGTCGTGGCGCTCGGCGATCTCGCCGAGCCGCTCCAGGTCGAAGATGTTCAGGTACGGGTTCGTCGGAGACTCGGAGAAGATGAACGCCGTCTCGTCCCGCACCGCGCGGTCCAACGCGTCGTAGTCGCCGAACGGGACGATGGTGCAGTCCACGCCGAACCGCTGGAGGTACGAGCTGCAGAACTCCAGCGTCTTCTTGTACGCGTCGTCGGTGATGACGATGTGATCGCCGGCGCGGACCATCGCGAGGATCGTCGTGGTCACCGCGCTCATGCCCGAGGAGAACACGACGCAGTCCTCGGCCTCCTCCAAAGCGGCCAGGCGGCGGGCGGCGACCAGCTCGGTCGGGTTGCCGTACCGCCCGTACTCGAACCGCTCCTTTCCGCCCCGCGTATAGGCGGCGATCTCGTCGGTGTCCTTGAAGACGTACGTCGAGGTCTGGACGATGGGCGTGGTGATGGAGTCGGCGTACCGGCTGCGGTCCTCCCCGGCGTGAATCGCCCGCGTGGAGAACCCCGAGCCGACCAGAAGGTTCGACCGGCGCTTGCGCTGGGTCTTGCTCATGTGGATCGCCACCTTCTTGTCGGTATCGGGGCAGGTCCGTCAAGCTCGCGCCGCGCCCCCCTCACCGGGCGGGTGCTCGGGCCGCTGCCCGGCCGGCAGTCGCCGCCTACCGTCTCGTCCGGCGGACCTCTTCCTTGATCCGCTGGATGTGCCCGCGACCGAGCGCCTTGACCTCGCAGCCGAGTTCGAAATACCGGCGGATGGCGTCGTCGTCAAGGATGCCGAAGCAGTCGACGACGGCCAGAGGCGCCCCGGCCCACTTGACGACCTGGTCCGGGTCCAGTTCCCGATACGGCGCATGGGGGACCGCGAGGATCAGGGCCTCGGCGTCCTTGAGGGCGCCGGGGAGGTCCTTCTGCACGCGAATGTCGGCGAGCTGCTCCTGGTTGCGGAAGAACCGGCTCCAGGAGTGTCCCGGCGCGGGGTAGACGTCCTGCTTTTCCAGCTCGTACCAGTGCTCGACGTAGGGGTCGTGGACGCGCATCTCCGCGCCCATCTCGGCGAGCTTGCGGACGACCAGCTCCGAGCCGCTGTACCGCGTGTCGCCGACGTCCTGACGGTAACTGGCGCCGCAGATGAGCACGTCCGCCCCGGCGATGTACCGCCCCATGTTGCGCAGGGCGTCGCGGGTGAGCTGGGCGACGTGCAGCCCGCGGGTGTCGTTGGTGTCGATCGCCGTCGGCGTGATGCGGAAGACCCTGTCGCCGTCCTCGAACCCGAGGATGTGACGGTAGGCCCAGTACCCCAGCCCGCCGTCCTTGGGCAGGCAGTACCCGCCGATTCCCGGACCGGGGAAGATGATGTTGGAGTGCGTCGGGCGGGTCTTGATCGCGTCGATGACCTTGATCAGGTCCACGCCGTTGCGCTCCGCGAACAGCGACCACTCGTTCAGGAACGCCAGGATCGTCGCCCGGTAGGAGTTCTCCACGATCTTCGTCGTCTCCGACTCGATCGGGCGGTCCATGACCGTCAGCGGGTAGTCCGCCGTGTTGAGCACCTCGTTGAGGAACTTGACGACACGGTCCCGCGCCGCCGGCGTGCAGCCGGAGCAGACCCGCCAGAAGTCCCGGATGCTCGCGACGTACTGCCTGCCCGGCATGACGCGTTCGAAGCTGTGGGCAAGCAGCGGCGTCGCCTCCAGACCCCGACGCGAGAACGCCTTCTTCATGATGGGCCAGGCGACGAACTCCGTCGTGCCCGGCGCGACCGTGGTCTCGATGAGCACGAGGCACTCGGGGGCGACTTTCTGCCCGATGGTGCGCATCGTCGCCTCCAGGGCGGTCATCTCGGCCTGTCCCGTGCGCATGTTGCCCATCTCGTGCTTGGTGTAGTCGCACTGGACGTCGACGACCACGCAGTCGGCGAGCTGCAGGCAGTCGCTGTTATACGTCGCCGTCAGCGTCTTCTTCTCGCG
>JBMCUM010000216.1:0-3448 GCA_048622595.1 Planctomycetota bacterium
GGTCCGCGGCGAAGGGGCGACGCTGACGGTCGCCTCGGAGCACATCGCCGCGGTGTATATGCCGGCGACGTCGGCGTCGACCCGTCCGGCCAAGGGGGCTGACGAGGAGCGATACGAGCTTGTGCGGCTGCGCAGCGGAGAGGTTGTCGCGGGGCGGGGCTTAAGCGTGGTCGAGGGGCAGTTGGCGCTGAAGCTTCCCGGGATGGGCGAGGTCACGAGCGGCATGGGAGGCGTCGCCGCGGTCGACTGGATGAAGGGGGCGATGGCGGCGGGGCGTTCGCACCTGCGGCGCGTGCTTGTCTGGGGCGGATGGGCCGACCGCGACGAGGAGCTGGTGCGGACGATTCGCGCTCTGGAGGGGCATCTGCCCGGCTGGACGATCCAGAAGGACGTGTCACGCTCGTTCGACGCGGAGTTCCGTCGCCGTCTGGACCGATGCCGGGCCCTGGTCATCGCCGAGCAGGAGCAATGGGGCAGCGAGGGTCGCGAGAAGTTGGCGCAGCGCCTGGAGCCGATCGTGCGCCGGTTCGTGCAGGGCGGCGGCAACGTGGTGCTGCTGGGTATGCTGGAGCGCGAGCAGAATTTCTGTCGGCAGACCGGACTGATCGACTACCGCAAGATCGCCTCCGGCGACGGGGTGTCCCTCGATTTCACCGAGGCCGGCAAGCGCCTCGCCGGCGACGTGGGCGAGTCCTTTACCAGCACGAACTCGACGATGCGCTATGAGATCGGCGATACGATCGGGGCGGAGATCTGGGCCCAGCCGGCCGGCAACAGGGGGGCGGCTATCCTCGGCCGGCGCGCCGGGCGGGGGTGGATCGTCCTGATGGGCATGGACTTTTACGAGGACAACGAGCAGACGCGGCAGATTCTGGCCAACGCCGTCAAGCTGCGGTAGAGCCCTCCTCGGCTGCGGACGCCAGCCGCCGCGGGGCTTTTCCGTGCCTGCAGGTCGGAGCCATTTGCGATGTGGCCTTTATCCGTAGAAGCGCGGGCAGGATTGTCGAAGACCTCGTACGAGTCGTATGACCGCAGGGGCCCACTGTACGAACATCGCAAATGGCTCAGGTCGAGTTTGCGCTTGACCAAACGGCGATCATCGCTAAAATGCAGGTGTAAGGCGAGTTGCCTGGCGACGCTCATGCTGGGCAACTGTGAGGTGCATCGCTCTTTGCCTGATGTGTCGTACGGCCCGCCGGAAGGAGGCGGGCTGAATCACGATGTTGCGGAGTAGTCGTGAGGGCCAAGACCGGCCCCCGGGCGGACCGTGTGCAGGAGAGCACGGAACGGTCGGGAGAACGGTCTTGTTTTATGCGCTGCGGCTATGCCGCCCGTGTGAACCAGGCGATAAGGGTCACGGCGTTGAAGACGGCGTGGATGAGGAGGGGGGAGGTCAGCCGCCCCGTCCGCTCGTAGTTGTACCCCAGCACCACGGCCAGGGCGAACAGAGGGGGCACCTGGTCCGGATTGGCCATGTGGGCGGCCGCGAAGCACGCCGAGGTCAGGACGATCGCCGCCCAGGGACGGCGCGTGTAGCGGCGGAGCATCGACTGGAGAAGTCCCCTGAAGAACGTCTCCTCGGCTAGCGGAGCCAGCACCACCACGGTCACGACGGTCACAACCTGCCAGGCGGGGCTGAGCCGCTGCAGGGCGGTCAGCGCCGGATGCGGGCGGACCCATGCCTCGGGCATGACCCACCGCGCCAGCGCCAGCAGGGCGATGCAGACGGGGAACGCCACCAGATAACCCAGGATGCCGCGGACCAGGTCCCACGGCCAGTGGCGCAGGGACAGCCCCATTCCGCGCCGGAGCCCGTTGCGGAACGTCGCGGCGGCCAGAAGCAGCGTGGTGGGCAGCAAGGCGGCCTGTGCGGCGAGCTGGGACAGGATCAGGGCGCGTGGGGCGTCGGGGCCCATGCGCCGGAAGAGCAGGGCGGCCGTAGCGCCGCCGACGCCCTGCCAGACGAGCAGGCCGAGGACCACGTGCAGGGGGTTGATCGTGTTGGGTCGTCCCGGCGTGCGCTGCAGGGCGAGCTTCCGCGGATGGGCGATGCGGCGAACCGTCCAGACCATCAGCGCGCAGACGCCCGCGGCCAGCAGGATGAGCTGGAACTCGTGTAGGTTCCCGGTGTCGGTCTGCGGACGGGTCGCGCTGCCCGCCGAAGCGAGTAGTGCACCAAGCCCCTGGGGGGACAAAGCGTTTGACATCGTTCGGCTCGCAAAGCTAACGTGATCGGTTTGCGACGGCGCCGAGAAGGTTCACAAGTGCCGCAGACTATATTGGACACCATCCTCGAAACCAAGCGCGAAGAGGTCGCGCGCCTGCGCCGCCGCGGACAACAGGATCTGCGTCGCCGTGCGGGCGACGCCCCGCCGGCGAGAAATTTCTACGCCGCCGTCGCGAAGCGTCCGCGCCGCGCGCTGAACCTTATCGCCGAGATCAAGCGGGCCTCGCCCTCGGCGGGGGTGATTCGCGAGGATTTTCGCCCCGTCGATATCGCCCGACAGTACGAGGACGCCGGCGCCGACGCGATCAGCGTGCTGACCGACGAGCGCTATTTCCAGGGGCGGCTGGACTACCTTACGGACGTGCGGCAGGCGGTGTCGTTGCCCGTGCTGCGCAAGGACTTCCTCATAGATCCGGTCCAGGTCTACCAGAGCCGCGCCGCCGGAGCCGACGCGATCCTGCTGATCGCCGCTGCGCTTCCGACCGGAATGCTGGCGGACCTGATGATCCTCGCGGCCGAGCTTCAGATGACCTCGCTCGTGGAGGTCCACGGCGCCGACGAGCTTCTGAAGATTCGCTCGATGATCGGCTTCCCGCATCGTCGGCGCGGGCTGCTTGGGATCAACAACCGGGATCTGGCGACGTTCAACGTGGACGTGGGCACGACGCTGCGCCTGGCGGAATTGGCCGAGGAGGCGGCGCCGATCGTCAGCGAGTCAGGCATCCGGACGCGGGAGGACGTCGCGGCGCTGCGGCGCGCGGGCGTCAGCGGCGTCCTCGTCGGCGAGACGTTCATGCGGTCCGACGACATCGCCGCCGAGATCGATGCCCTGCTCGGACCGCCCCGCTGAGCGGGCATAGGTGATGGAGCAGCAGCGCGGCAACTCGACAGGGGACCAGCAGGGCGGGCGGCAACTGCTCATCACGGCGGCAGCGGCGGTCGCCGTCGTGGTCGGGTTGGCGCTGTACGTGACGCTTCGGGACGGCGAGAGCCCGCCGGACGGGGCGGACGACTTGGCCGAGGAGGGCCGCGCGGGCGTCGAGCGCGACCTGGACCGTCGGATCGTCCCCGGCGACAGCAAGAGCCCGCCGGACGCGGCGGACGACCTGGCCGACGAGGTCCGCGCGGCCGTCGAGCGCGACCTGGCGCGTCGGATCGTCCCGCGCGACACGCGGATGCAGCGCGTGGTCAAGCGGCGGATCTACGCCCAGGCGCGCGACT
>JBMCUM010000217.1:0-3422 GCA_048622595.1 Planctomycetota bacterium
ACCCCGCCCCTGCGGAACGCGCTTTTCCATCCGTCTTACTCGTCTTCGTCCGCCGGCGGCACGCGGAGGGCGATGTCGCCGGTATCGTATTCGTCCACGCCGCCGTCGTCCTTGCGATTGCTGCCGAGCGAATAGAGCACGTATCCGTCGTCGGTTCGCTTGTAGACCAGCGGCTCGTCGGTGAACGGATCCCGGGGAACAGCTTCGAGGTACTCCGGCGTCAGCGCGGCCAGCTCGGCCGGCCAGGCGTCCTGTTCGGCCCGATACGCCGCCAGCGCCGTCGCGCCGAGCGTCACCGCCCCGTCGGCGTTAGCTCGGCGCCAGAGGACCTGGGCCCGGTCCAGCGAGGGCATCAGGATGCTGATCAGCAGGTCCGCAACCACTTCGGTTCGCCTCTTGACGGATAGCACCGAGCCAATTATGGCCCCCGCAGTAGGTAAGGGTTCGCCGGGAAACTGGAGCTTCGTCTGGATCAGCCACTCGTCGAACCGTTCCAATGCTTCGGCCCGCTCCTGTGGATCTTCAATTCGCTCGCAATTCAGATACCAGTCCCACATTTCGTTGAAGCGGCGCAGCATCAGATCGTAATCAAGTTTCATGCGAGGCCCGCCCGACGGACTGGCCAGATCACTGCCTCCCGCCGCGGACATCGCTATCATATCTGACACAGTACCGCCCCGCGCGAGCATCATCACCGTATCCAGCATCAGGAACCGTTCGTTCGCAACGCCCTGACGGATGTCCGGAAGGGGTTTGAGCGTTTTCACCTGCGACAACATGTACTCGACGTCGGCGGCGGGTATGGCGCCACCGATGACCAGGCGCTGCATGGCGTCATTGCCCAGCGCTTCGAGCGCCAGGCCAACGAGGTTTCCGATCAGCGTCGAATCCTGCCCCAGCCGACGTCCGAGCCGGCGGACGGCCATCAGGTCCGCCCACGCGCCGCGGCGGTCGCCTTCGGCCCAGCGGAGCATCGCACGGTTGGTCAGCGCCCTGGCGGCATTGCGCAACGTGCCATAAGAAGGAAGCAACGTATTGACGATCGTCGGCGGCTCCGTCGTCGAGACCTTCGGCTTGTAGAAGCGCGGGAGTTTCGAGGCGGTCACGATGCGATCCAACGCCCCGGCGTTTGCCGCAAGCCAATCAGCGAGAATCGGGTATTGCTCGGCCGTCCACGGACCTTCCATCGTTTGCTGTCGGCGCTTCTCGACGATATCCGCGGCCGTCTCGGGCGGTTCCGGCAACTGCTCCAGCTCCTCGAACGCCTCGGCGGCGTCCGGCCCGCCCGCCTCGATGCGCTGCCATAACGCTTGCCGCTTCTTTTCCGCGGCCTCGGCGCCGGGGACGCCCTGCGGCTTGCGCTCCGCCGGCAAGGCCTCGACGTATTCGTCGAGATCCACAAAGTAGTCCCCCTTGACGGGCGGCGGGTCCATTCCCAGGCGCTTGTACGTCTCGGCGCGGATCTCTTCGGCGATCATCTCCGGGCCAAGGGCCTCGAGCAGCACCACGGCCGCGTTGTTGTCCGGCGTGACGCCCTTGGAGTACTTGCGGTTGAGGTAGGCGACGTAATTGACGGTGCCATCGTCGTTCAGCGGTCCGGTGACGTACGTCGTCTCTCGCGACAGCGTGATGCCCGCCCTGGTCCGCACCGGGCGGGTGTGCGGTTCAGCCGCGTCCGCAGCGCACGCCAGACCCAGCACGACCGCCGGGCACACGCATAGGACCTTGCGCAAAGTGGTCATGTCGCGCAGAGTGATCATGTCGATCTCCCGAGCCCGTATGCCGGCGATTCTACCAACCGATGCGGCGCCGTGCGACTCCGATGCGTGCGGGTGCTCCGCCTGCGGGATCGCAGCCCACGGCCCCCCCGGGGTCGGAATCTGGATCACCCGCCTGTCCTACGACGACGCGCGCAGGCGGCATGCCACGGCCAACCGCTCGGCCGCGAACTCCCAGTTGGCCAGCTTCAGGAAGTTGTCCACCCACTGCCCGCGGCTGTTGGCGTACTGGAGGTAGTAGGCGTGCTCCCACACGTCGCAGACCAGCAGCGGGACGACGCCCCAGAGGGCGAGGTTCTGATGCTTCTCGGCCTGGAGGACGACCAGCCGGTCGCCCAGCGGTTCGTAGGCGACGAGGCCCCATCCGCTGGCCTCGACGGCCTTGGTCGCGGCGGCGAACTGCGCCGTGCAGGCCTCGACGGAGCCGAAGCTCTTCTCGGCGGCCTTGCGCAGGGCTGGCGGCGGCGCGGCCCCGCCGGGCGTCATCGAGTTCCAGAACAGCGTGTGCAGCACGTGCCCGCTTCCGTGGAACGCCAGCCCGCGCGACAGGCCCTTGACCCGCGCGTAATCGCCCGCCTCGCGCGCCGCGGCGAGCTTGTCCAGGACGCGGTTGAGCCCCTTGACGTACCCGGCGTGGTGGCGGTCGTGGTGAATCGTCAGCGTCCGCTGGTCATACAGCGGCGCCAGGGCGTCCGTGGCGTAGGGCAGCTCGGGCAGCACGTACTTGCCCCCGGCGACCGCACCCAGCGCCGTGTCCGTCGCCGCCACCCCGCCGGGCTTGTCGGCCACGCCCGACAGACACCCGCCGGCGACGGTCGCCACGGCTGCGGCGCCGCCGAGCTTCATCGCGTCGCGTCGTGAGAGTGTTCGCGTCATTTTCGTGCTCCTCCGGGCCGGATGCTCTGGGACCGGCGCGGTACGTGTGCATTGTAGGCGCCGCGTCCGCTCTGGCGCGCTTCGGCGTCGAAAGCGCCTTGACCGTCGCACGACCGAGCGGTACAAGAGGCGGTTCGCGGATGGCGGGGTGTGGTGTGCGCCGAGGGCAGTGGCGACGGTGACGACGGAGTCCGGACAAGGCGACGGGCGCGGGCTGGAATCGCTGCGCGAGCGGATCGACGAGCTGGACCGGCGGATCGTCGAGCTGCTCAACGAGCGCGCGCAGGTGGTGGTGGACATCGGGCGGTGCAAGCAGGCCGAGGGCACGCCGATCTACGCTCCGGACCGGGAGCACGCAGTGCTGGAGCGGATTCGCCAGATCAACGGCGGCCCGCTACCCCAGCGGACGCTTCAGGCGATCTACCGGGAGCTGATGAGCGGCTCGTTCGCGCTGGAAAAGCCCTTGCGGATCGGATACCTCGGTCCGGCGGGCAGCTTCAGCCATCTCGCCGCGCAGCGGAAGTTCGGCGCGTCAGTGGAGTACCACGCGCTGACGGACATCCGCGCGGTGTTCGAGGAGGTCGCCCGCGAGCACTGCGACGTGGGGCTGGTCCCCATCGAGAACAGCACCGGCGGGGGGGTCATCGACACGCTGGACGCCTTTGTCACCGCGCGGGTCCACGTCTGCGCCGAGGTGCTCGTGGAGGTTCACCACAACCTGCTGGCCAACTGCCCCCCGGACGACATCCGCCGCATCGCCTCGCGACC
>JBMCUM010000218.1:0-3421 GCA_048622595.1 Planctomycetota bacterium
CCGTCCAGCGTGTCGTGGATCCCGTAGGGCCCGTGGACCACGGCGACACGTCCGAGCTTGCGGTAGACCTCCAGCGGGTCCGTCTCGCCCGCCTCGGACATAGTCAGCGCGATGGTGCGCTTGATCTCCTCAATGGGCGGTCCGCGGAAGTCGCCGCACTTGCCGGTCAGAAGCGGCGAGTCCTCCCCGGGCACAGCACCGCTCGCGGCCGGAAGCAGGTCCCGGATCAGCGTCTTGGCCGAACGGTTGAACACGCGCGACCCGCCGACAGCGTTGACGAACAGCATGCCCCCGCGGTCGAGAAACTCCGCGAGCACCTGAACCTGCTCGTCCGGAAGCGTGAACGGGTCGCTTCCCGTCAACCATGCCAGGTGAACGCCCTTCAGGGCGCCCGGCTTCAGGGCGACGGAGGTCACATCGATCGTTGCGCGGTTCTCGGCCAGGAGCTTCTCGGCCAGCACGTCCAGGGCGTACGGCTGGGTGTTCCAGTTGCCCTCGTGACGGATCCGCGCGATCTTGATCTCGTGCCGCGCCTCGCTGGCCGTGCCTGTAAACACAGGTCGCAGGTCGCCAGGCCGGTCGTTGCCCCCGGTCGCGTACCGCAGGAAATTCGCGCCGAGCACGAAGTCGTCGCTGCGCAGGCGCGCGGCGCGCTGCTGCCACGCAGCGGCGATGTCGCGCTTGCACACAGCCGCGAGGACGCGCGTTCCGTCCGAGACGGCCTGGATAGGCGCCGCGGCCGGACCGGCCTTGAGCTTCTCGTAGGCGGTGTAGATCGGGTGGTTCTCGTCGAGCGGCTCGAGCTGGTAGTACTTGCCGGCCGCGGCGCGCTGCTCGGCGTACAGGTCCTTCAGCGCCGCGACCGCGGAGTCACGGAAGGGCCTGCTCGAGCTGACGGGAACGAACAGCAGCGTCCCGCCGCGCAGGGTGTACTCGCGGAGCTTGGACCACTGTTCGTCGGTCAGCTCCAGCTGCTGTTTGCCCTCGACCAGGACGATGGGCGCATCGAGCAGCAGCCGCGGGTCGTCGGTGATCTTGACGATCTGCCACCGCATGCGCCGCTCGTAGGTGCGACGCATGTACTCCGTGAATCGCGGCAGGTCGCGGGAGTGCCAGTTCCACGCCGGTCCCGGGTGCTGGAGCTTGTTGAACGTCAGCGGTATCCGCCCGCGCGCCAGAAAGATCAACTCGAACGACGCCCGCACGATCGGGCCCCACGTTCCACGGTACCGCCGCCCGTACGGCGTCGGCGCGCACAGGCGCGACGCGCCGGCGGCGAACCAGTCCAGCTCGCCCAGCCATTTACGGCCGCTGGCCAGACCGACGCGCTGGACGCAGAAGGCGAGGTACCCGTTGGAGACATAGCCCTCCTTGAGGTTCTCGTCGAGGAAGGCGAAGCCCTTGTCCAGTGCCTCCTGGTGGCGATACGGCCCGGACTGGTAGGACAGCACGTCGCGGCAGAGGAACAGACTCGCCAGGGCGGCGGTGGTCATCGAGGCGGTGGACTCTGCCTCGACGCGGGGCTGTCCGGCGTAGGTCCACCCGCCGTCGTCCCGCCGCTGGCGGCGCAGCCACGTGCCCTCGGCGCGGCGCAGCACGGCCGGAGGGATGTTGAGCCCGGCGCGGTCGGCCTGCCACAGCGCCATCAGGGCGAACTGGGCGCAGGAGTTGTCGCCGTACCGCTCCGGTCCGCCATAACCCCACGCCCCGTAGCGCGCCGCGCCGCGCAACAACCAGGCGACGTCCTTGCGGAGCTGGTCGGTCCAGGGGTTGTCCTTCCACAGCTCGGCGACCTGCCCCAGCACCATGGTGCGCGTGGCGACCGTGTAGAGATTGTTGGTCTCGACGGCAGCGAGGTATTCCAGGCCCTTGCGCATGTGCTCGGCGCGCGGGTTCTCGCCCGCCTCGAGCAGCGCGAACAGCGCCAGCGCCGTGGTTCCCCCGCGCGGCACGCTGCGGCGATGGTGCCGCCGCCAGCGCCCGTCGCCCTGCTGCTGGCGCCTCAGATAGCGCTGGATCTCGCTGATGGTCCGGTCGATGTCCTCGTCGGCCACGCGGCGATACGTGCGCGGCGCGCCCGGCGCCATCGCCGTCAGCGACAGCGCCGCGACCAGCACCAGGACCACGTTGCGCTTGTGTGCGTTCATCGTTTCGATCGCTCGCGGATTTCCTTCATCAGCCGCCACAGCGACTCGCTGGCCGGATACGCCCTCGCGAGCTGCGCCTGGATCGTCATGGCGCGGCGGTCGCGCTGCCTGGCGTAGTGCAGGCCCACGTCCAGCAGCACGCGGGGCGCCAGGTCCTGCGCTTTGCCCAGGCGCTGGACGTACCGCTGGGCCTCCCCCGCGTACAGGTCAAACGAATGGCGCCGCAGATGATTGCCCGCCTCCCGGAACACGTGATACCGCAACGCAGGCCACGGGTGGGCGTACACCACGTTCAGAAGGTGCTTGCCCGCCAGGTGGTCCTGCCCGCCCGCCGCGTAGGCCTGAGCGACCATGACCTCGATCGCGTCCAGGTCCAACCGCGTGAAGCACATCCGCTTGAGCTTGCGCGACAGCTCGATGACCTGGGGGCCCATTTCGGCCTTGCCCATCGCGGCGCCCAGGTCGTGCAGGTTCAGACGACGGCTCAGGTCGCGGTAGGTTCGCCCCTCCTCGAGGCGTTCGGTGACGGCCTCGTAGGCGCGCTTGCCCTCCATGTGCCGCGAGTGCACGTCGATATCGTCGAACGCGTATTGCCAGGCGACCTCCGGGCGGGCGTCCTGCTGCTGCAGGGCGAGGATGACCTGCTCGGCCTCGTCCCACAACGGGTCGTAGCGATGGTGGTAATGGTGCCGCCCGTCCCCACGGTGCACGGGGTAGAAGTACTGCAGCGCCTCAAGGAGGCACCGCACGGCCAGGTCGGTCCCCTCGAAGCGCTTGGCCTGCTCATGCCACCACCGCCCGCGCTGCTGGTAGTCGCTGAAGGCCGCTTTGACGTACCGCTTCATGGCGCCGAACTCGCCCGCGGCGACCCGCTCGCCCCAGACCTGGTCGGCGACCTGGCGCCGCTGCTCCTCGGACGCCCACCCACACCGCGACCGGTCCCGGTACCAGCCCCAGTCCACGTTCCGCGGAAACCGCTGACGGATCAGCTCCAGGGTCTGTTTGAGCTGCTCGTAGTGCTTGCCGGCGAGCATCGCCCGGCGCTGCGTATTGAGCATCTTCTCCGTCCGCGGATGGTAGGGGTACGTCTCGATCATCCGTCCCATCCACTTGTCCCGCGCCTCCGGCTGGACCCGCCGGAAGTAGTACTCGCCCAGCAGCTCGACCGCCTCGATGGTGGCCGCCGCCTTCTTGTGCTCCGAGAAGAGCTTCTCGCCGATCTCCTCCATGTGGCGGACCTGCTCGTCCTTGATCCGCGCCTTGAGTTCTTCCAG
>JBMCUM010000219.1:0-3404 GCA_048622595.1 Planctomycetota bacterium
CCCGCGCCCCGAGCTGGAGCGCGTGGGTCCGTGGCAACTGATGCGGCTGGACTATGACGAGGGCGCCCAGCGCACGGCCGAGCGGCAGCGCGAAGCGATGGCGCAACTGACCGAGCCGGGGCGGGGGTACGACTTCTGGCACGCCAGGCCCGACCTGATCAAGTTCGTCGCCACCGACGCCCTGGCGGCGGCGTACCGCGCCACGGGCGACGAGGCCTACGCCGTGACGTTCGTCAAGCTGCTCGAGGACTTCTTCGCGTCGCTGAAGCCGCCGAAATGGGCCGGCGGGGGCATGCGGCTGTCCGTGCGGATCGGTCGGTGGGCGCGCTTGCTGCCGTACTTCTTCGACAGCGCCGCCTTCGACGACGCGTTCGTCGAGCGCGTCGTCGACAGCATCCGCGTGCAGCTACCGCGCATCCTCGCGACGCACAAGATCAACACCCGCGGAAATATCCGCATGCTGGAGACCAACGGACTGTTCTGGGTCGCCAATTGCCTGCCCATGCTCGACGGCGCCGACGAGGCCATGCGGCGCGCGAGCTGGGTCTACACGGACACGGCCAGGCGGGCCGTCTACGACGACGGCTCGTACCGCGAGTACGACCCGAACTACCACGGCGTCTTCCAGGGCACGTTCTACAAGCTCATGTTGTGGCGCGAGGCGTTCCCGGAGGCGGAGCTGCCCGACGTGCGGGACGCGGCGGCGAAGATCTTCGACTATGCGGTGGCGACCAAGAGCCCGATCGGCCATTCGGCCGGGATGCAGGAGAGCCCCTCGCCGTGGATCGGCAGCGGGGACCTCTCGGCGGTGCTGTCCCGTCGCAGCGAGGTCCGCCGACTGGCGGGGCTTCCCGACACGCCGCCGCCGCTGGTGCACCCGTGTATGCGCGCCAGCCAGGTGTTCATGCGGACCGGGTGGCAGCGCGAGGCGATGTTCGCCGGGTTCGACGCCAGCCGGTGGGGCGGGGCACACAGCCACCTGGCGCGCAACTCCGTCCTGCTGTACAAGTTCGGGCGGGCGCTGCTGGGCGACACCGGCTCGCTGACCTACGCCATGGGACACAAGGGTCACGAGGGCGACGAGCTGGACCATAGGATCGGCCCGTACGGCAAGGGCACGCGCGCGCACAACACGCTGAACCTCAACGGCTGGAACCAGGCGCCGACCAACCCCGACACGCTGACCGTGTTCACCGGCGAGCGGGCATCGGCGGTGGTCAGCCGGTACAGCGGCGGGTACTGGCCGGGCTCCTACGGGTGGTGGTTCCGCGAGGGCTTCGGCGCCGGCATCCACGCCGAGCACATGCGGATGCTGTTCTGGATACCCGACCGCTTCATCGTCACCGTGGACCGCATGCTGCGCTGGGACGAGAGCACGCTGGGACACCACGAGCAGCGCAACCCGAGTCTGGAGATGAACTGGCAGCTCTCGCCGGGCGGACAGATCACGCTCGACGACGATGCCCCGGGCTTCACGGCCGTCTACCCGGAGGGCGGGCTGCTCGGTCACTTCGCCAAGCTCGCCGACGGGATGACCTTGTCGCTGCACGAGGGCGAGACCGATCCGCCGCGGGGCTGGATGACCACGCGAACCAAGGCCAAACGCGACCTCGAACGCTACGGCGTGTTCGACAGCCCGCCGCTGTCGCAGTGGAGGGACCGCACATACGTCCCGGCGCCGCAGGTGGCGGCCACGGCCACGCCGATGCGCCAGTTCGGCGAGGCGCTCATCAGCGTGTTCGTTCCTTTCGCCGGCGCGCACCCGCCGGCGATCACCACCCGCGCCGACGGGGCGATCGCCGGCGAGCATCCCCACGCCACCAGCGGGCGGCTGGTCATCGACTGGGCAAACGGCTCGCGGGACACGCTGCACTTCAGCGACCGGGGGCTGACCGAGCCGCTGATCAACATCGCCGACGACCGCGAGGAGTTCGACACGGACGGCTGCTTCGCCCACCTGAGACGCGATCCCGACGGCGAGCTCATCGATGGGGCCGTCCTCGACGCGACCTACCTGCAGCGAAGCGACGGGCGCGGCGCCCCCCTGCCGTGCGAGATCGCCTCGACGGTCGTGGGCTATTGAGCTGCGCCCCGTCGCTGGGCTCGTCGAAGCGGACTGCCCGCCGGGCCCGCGCCGCATGGAAGAAGCGCCGCCGACGCGGTGCCGGCGGGATCGGCCGGGAGGTTGCGTCGTCGCGGCCGGGACGATATCGTCGTCGCCTCGTGTGAATCGTCGGCCCCACGGGAGAACGAGCCGATGCCCCAGCCGAACATCGTCTACATCCACTGTCACGACGCCGGACGCTACGTCCAGCCGTACGGGTACGACGTACCCGCGCCGAACCTCCAGCGACTCGCCGAGCAGGGCGTGCTGTTCCGCCGGGCGTTCTGCATGGGCCCGACCTGCTCGCCCAGCCGGGCGGCGCTGCTGACCGGACAGGCGCCCCACTCTGCCGGAATGTTCGGCGTGACCAACGCGAACCTCGGCGGATTCGCCCTGAACGACCCGCGCCAACACATCGTCCACACGCTGAGGCGGGTCGGGTACACCAGCGTTCTGTGCGGGTTCCAGCACGTCATGCCGGCGCCCGAGGACATCGGGTACGACCAGGTGCTGCCCGTTCCGCGTCAGGGGCGGTCGCGCCACGCGGCCCGGACGGTGGCGCCGGCGGCGGCCGAGTTCATCACCTCCGGGCCCGCCCAGCCGTTCTTCCTGTCGGTCGGGACGTCCGAGCCGCATCGCATCATGGGCGGGAACGACCCGGCGTGGTTCACGCACGACCCGGACAACACCGACGGGCGGTACGCGCGGGCGCCGGCGATCCTGCCCGACACGCCCGAGGTCCGCCGGGACTGGGCGGATTACGTTCGCGCCGCGGGCGAGTACGACTACAGCGTGGGGACCGTCCTGGAGGCGCTGGACGCGGCGGGCCTGACCGAGAACACGCTGGTGGTCGCCACGACGGACCACGGCGTGGACTTCCCGGGCATGAAGTGCACGCTGAGCGACCACGGTCTGGGCGTGCTGCTGATCTGCCGCGGTCCGGGCGGCTTCGACGGCGGGCGCGTGCTCGACGGGCTGGTCAGCCACGTCGACCTGTTCCCCTCCCTGTGCGAGCTGACCGGCGCCGAACGCCCCGACTGGGTGCAGGGCGTCTCGCTGATGCCTCTGGTCCGCGGCGAGACGCGGTTCGTCCGCGAGGAGGTCCACGGCGAGATCACCTACCACGGCGTGTTCGACCCGCAGCGGTGCGTCCGCACCGACCGCTGGAAGTACATCCGCCGCTTCGACGAGCTGGTCCCCCCCCGTGCGGCCGAGGGCGGCGCCTGGCCGCGGACAAACGCCGTCGACCGCCCGCTGCCCAACACCGGGCCCGGGGTGACGCGCAACGTGCTGACCGAGT
>JBMCUM010000220.1:0-3389 GCA_048622595.1 Planctomycetota bacterium
CCGGCCGAGGCGGTCGAGCCCGACCGCGTCGAGCCGCGCCTCCGCATCACCGGCGAGAACGCCGCGATCAACGAGATCGACGGCGCCGAGCTGATGTGGGTCCCGGCGGGCAAGTTCATCCGCGGAAGCGACTCCGACGTCGCCGGCGCGGACGAGGGCCCGGTCAGGAAAATCCACCTGGACGGGTACTGGGTCTACAAGTACCCCGTGACGGTCGAGCAGTACAAGGCCTACTGCAAGGCCGCGGGCAAGGAGTTCAAGCCCCCCTGGCCGCAGGGCATGCGCGCCGACGGCGACGGCGACACCTACGCCGCCATCGCCAACTGGTATGACGCCCGCGCCTACGCCGAGTGGGTCGGCGGCGACCTGCCCACCGAGGCCCAGTGGGAGAAGGCCGCCCGCGGAACCGACGGGCGGGCCTATCCGTGGGGCGAGCAGTGGGACCCGGACAAGTGCGTCAGCATGGAGAACACGCTGTACGAGTTCAACGAGGGCTTCCGCCCGGTGGGCAGCCACCCGGACGGCGCCAGCCCGTACGGCGTGATGGACATGGCCGGGAACGTGTGGGAGTGGACGCGGGACTGGTACCGCTACGAGTATTACGCCGAAGCCCCCGACGAGAACCCGACGGGTCCGCCCAGCGGCGCCAACAAGGTGCTTCGAGGCGGGTGCAGTCTGTACGACTGGCGGTTCTGCCGGACGACGGCCCGCTTCGTCCAGCCGCCGCAGGTTAACAACTGGACGGCGGTGGGCTTCCGCGTGGTCGTCGACGCCGACGCCGAGGGCAACCCGCGGTAGCGGCGGCCTGACCGCGGATGGAATCATGGCGCACCGGCTGTACGGCGCTCGCTCGGCGGCGGCGTGTGGCCGGTGCGCCCGCTTCCGACGCGCGCCGAAACGGGCGGGGGAGCGACTTCGATATGCGCATCGCGAACGCCGGAATGGTTGTGCTGGCGGCTGTGGCGGTTGGTTGCGGCGTCCTGCCGGCGGGTGGCGCCGACGGCGCCGAGCCGCTGGCGCGGGCGTCCGGGCTGGTGACCCTGCACGTCGACCGGGCGATGGACGCTCCCCGGTGGGCCCGCATGCAGCGGCGCCTGATCCGCCGGAACACGCGGGCCCTGGGCGTCTTCTACCGTAAGTACTACGACGACCGAGGATATCTGAAGGTCAAACCCGAGCTCGGCGGCGGCTCCGGCGCCGACGACGCGATGGAGCACACGTACAACTGGCCGCTGCTGTACGCCCTCGGCGGCGACGACGAGGTCCTGCGCCGGACGCGGCAGGCGTGGGAGGGGCACTTCAAGCAGTACACGGAGGCCGGCGGGCTCAGCCGGGAGTTCATCAAGAGCTTCGACTGGCAGCATAACGGGGAGCATTATTGCAGTTTCTTCCACCTCGGGCTGTGCATCCCCGAGGACCCCAGCTACATCGAGCGGGTCACGCGCTTCGCGGACTTCTACCTGGGGATGCCGAATTACGATCCCGAGCTGAAGATCATCCGCAGTGTGCTCAACGGCAGCGAAGGCCCGAACATGAGCCCCACCAAGGCCGACTGGAGCGGCTCGGACTTCTTCGAGCACTGGACCGGGAAGAACGCGCGAGGGGACACGCCCTTCAACCTCCAGGCCACCTCCCTCGTGGCGACCGCCTACATGGTTAGCGGCGAGGAGAAGTACCGCGCGTGGGTCAAGGAATACTGCGACGCGTGGGTCCGGCGGGCGCGCGACAACGGCTGGAACTTCCCGGGCAACATCAGCCCCAACGGAATCGTGGGCGAGGACTGGCCGGACCCGGCCGAGCAGTTTCCCGGATACGTCCCGGAAGGCGCGAAGATTTATCCCTGGGCCGGCGGGATCATGGGCTGGGCCGGGTGGGGCGGATGGTGCTTCGTCCCGTCGTCGGTCCGCATGGGCATGAAGAACGCCTACCTGCTGACCGGCGACGCGCGCTACCTCCGCGCCACGGCGAAGCAGTTGAGCAACCTGCGCGAGGGGGTGGAGATCGGCCGGCGCGCCGACGGACGCCCCGTGATGCGCGGCGTGAACTTCCAGGTCTACTGGATGGCGATGGACCTGTACCTGATGACCATGGACAGTCGGTACGCGTGGTTCATGGACGGCTGGGAGCCCGGGCGCTGGCAGGCGGGCGAGGGGATGTACGGGATGGGCTACACGCGGGACTGGATCGCGTGGCTGCGCGGCCAGTATCCCGAGTTCCCCACGCGGATGCTGCAAAGCGACCTCGACCGCATCGAGCATCGCCTGGAGCGCATCGGCACAGACGACAGCGAAGACTGGAAACGCCCGGCCAGCATGCTCCGCAAGCTCACCCCGGTTTCCACCTCCGCGCTGACGATGCTGACCACGGGCGGACGCGAGCCGAGCTGGCGCGGCTCGCGCCTCATCTGCCGCCTGCGCTACTTCGACGCGGACAACGGACGCCCCGGCCTGCCCCCGGATGTGGCCGCGCTGGTCGACGAGATGAACGGACGCAGCACGCACGTCATGCTGGTGAACCTCTCGGCGGAGGAGCCCAGGACCGTGGTGGTCCAGGGCGGCGCCCACGCCGAGCACACGATCGTCGCGGTCCGGCCGCAGGAGCGGGGCGCCGCGAAGGTCGGCGAGCCGGCGTTCGCCGTGACGCTCGAACCGGGGTGCGGGACGCGCCTGCGGATCGAGATGGAGCGCTTCGCGAACCGCCCGACGCTGGCTTTGCCCTGGTCCGACCCGGCGGGCGACGGGTCGGGTCGATGAGGCACGGTGTCGACGAAGTCGCGCAGGCACCCGCGTAAAAAAACCGGCGACCCCTCGAAGGGGCCGCCGGTGTCTCGTCAGCCGTCTGATGCGCCGCCTACGTCACCGTCACGCCGCCCGACGCCGCCTGCGGCGGGCCAGCAGGCCCACGCCGCCGAGCGTAACCAGCGCCATTGTTCCCGGTTCCGGGACGATGAAGGTGTTCGTGAGCTGATCCTCGACCGCCGCGCGGTCCGTATCGTTGAGGGCGCCGCGATAAATCACCAGCGCCGCGATGTCGCCCTCGAGTTCCGCAACATTATTGTTATTCGGAAAATTGCCGATGGTCGGGGCGCCTCCCGTACCTTCCCACGTCGTGGTCGTGTCGTAGTCTGTGTTGGTATCGGAGGCCGCCAGGGCGCTGTTGACGTACAGCTCCAGCGTCTGGCCGGAAAGACGCGAGGTGAGCACGTTCCAATTCTCCGCGTCGGTATCGCTGTTGCCGCTGCCGCTTGTGGCGATCATAGTGTTCTTGTCAGGATAATCGCGAGTCCGCGCCTCGAATTCACCGTTATTGTGATAATCAATCCCAAGGAAGTTTTGTGGCCGTGCAAGAATAACTGATAAGATTGCCAAGCAGATGGGGCGGCGAGGCTG
>JBMCUM010000221.1:0-3372 GCA_048622595.1 Planctomycetota bacterium
GGCCGTGTTCGTCATCGACGACAGCTTCTCCATGGGCCAGCAGGTTGCGGCCGGTCCGATCTACAACGCAGCCGCCGACGAGCTCGCCGAGCAGATCCGCGCGCTTCGTCCGGGCTCGCAGGCGGCGGTGGTCCGCGCCTCGACCGGCGGGGACGGCGAGTTGGCGCGTCTCGGGCCCATCGACGATCCGTCCGGCGTGGCCGAGCAGCTCCGCGCCACCCCGCTGTCCGAGGCGCCGACGGACCTGTCCGACGCGCTGGACGCGGCGCGGGCGCTTCTGTCCGGCGCGTCCGGGACGCGCCGGTGCTACGTCCTGGGCGATTTCCGTCGCAAGGACCTCGCCCCGCCCGACCGCGCCGCCGAGCTGCGGGAGAAGTTCGCGGCACTGCAGGACGACGGGGTGGACGTGGTCATCGCCGATTACGGCAGGAAGGCCACCGCCAACCTGACCGTCGAGAAGATCGTCCGTCCCGACGAGAACGCGCTTGTGCTGACGGGCGAGGCGTTCGACGTGGAGGTCACGGTGCGCAACCACAGCGCCGCCGCCTCCGGACCGGTGACGCTTCGCCTGACGAAGCGGCGTCCCGGCGAGGCGACCCGGCAGGCGGCGCCGCCGGTCGAGCTGCCTGCCCTCGGGCCCGGCGGGGCGGTCACGCGGCGCTTCGAGGTCACGCCCGGCGACGCCGGCCCCCTCGTCCTCCGTGCCGCCGTGCCTTCCGACGAGCTGCCCGGCGACAACGCCGCCCTGCTGGCGGTGCGGGTGCGCGAGGCGATCGGCGTGCTGGTCGTCGACGACCGTGCCCACGCCGCGCCCCGCGAGCGGGCGTCGCGGTACTTCGTCGAGGCCCTGGCGCCGCGAGGAAAGACCGGCCCCTGTCGCGTTGACCGCGTCACCGGCGCCGAACTGGCGGTGACCGACCTGCCGGACTACGACGTCGTGGCGCTGCTGGACGTGGCCTCCCTGCCCGCAACGCGGGGGACCACGTCGGACGCGGGCGCAGCGTCGCCGGTGGAGGCGATGGAGGCATTCGTCCGCGACGGCGGGGGGCTGGTGATCTTCACCGGCGACCGCGTGGACCCGCGCTACTACAACGAGCACCTGTACGCCGGGGGGGCGGGGCTGCTGGCATATCCCATCGGCCCGCGCAGCGGCGACGCGAGCAACCGGGAGGACTACATCCGCCTGCGCGTGCTGGACACGCCCGAGACCCGGGCGGCCGGGGGGTGGCTGCGCGAGTACACCAAAATCGGCGATTTCGACCTGACCTCGCTGGTGCGCGTCTACGCGTTTACGCCCGCTACCGTTCCGGAGACACCCGGGCGCGACGACGCCGGACGCCCCGTCGTGCTCGCCCGGTTTGACGACCCGGACACGTCGCCGGCCGTGGCCGTCCACCCCTTCGGAAAGGGGCGCGTGGTCAGCGTGTTCACCACCGCCGACCGCGACTGGACGGACTGGCCGGCCAACGAGCTCAGCTACGTGCCCGTGATCAACGAGATGGTCCGCTTCCTCGCCCGCCCGCGCGAGAACGGGCGAAACGGTCCCGTCGGTCAGGCGATCGCACACGACGTGCCCCAACGGCTGCGCCGCGCCGAGGCCGTGCTGGAGCATTCCGACGGGCAGGTGGTGGCGCGGTGGCAGCACGCCGGCGAGCAGGTCCGCCACGATGCGCCCCGCAGCGGCGCATATGCGCTGCGGTTCATGCGGGGCGGTCGCGACGTGGCGGTTGCGGCGTTCGCCCGCAACGTGGATCCCGACGAGGGTGACCTGGCCCCCGGCGGGCGCCAGAGCGTCGCGGCTGTGATCGGCGGCGAGTACGTGTACACGGCGCGGGACGCGACCGGGTCGCCCGACGTGCTGCTGTCCGATCCCCAGCGGGAATACTGGACGTGGGCCCTGGCGGCGATGCTGGGGCTGTTGGCCGTGGAGACCGTGTTGGCAAGACGTTTCGGGCACTACACCTGAGCGCCGCAGCAAGCGGGATTGCATGAGGAACTGGATCGCATGGCTGTTTGAGCTGGACCCGAAGGACCTGGCGTCCAGCAGCGACTGGCGGATGGACTTCGCGGCCGAGTACGGTGGCGCGGTGCTGCTTGCGCTGCTCGTGGGGCTTGCGGTGCTGGGTTACCTGGTGATCCGCAGCTACCGGCGGGAGGGCTCGGCGCCGCCGGCGGTGAAGGCGACGCTGGCGTCGCTGCGCCTGCTTGTCGCCGGGATCGCGGTGGCGCTGCTGTTCCGTCCGGCGCTGGTGCTCCAGTTCATCGAGATGCGCTACGCTACGGTCGTGGTGGCGCTGGACGACAGCGCCTCGATGGGCGCAACGGACCGCTATGTCGGGCACGAGGTCGACGACCCCGGCGCCAAGGAGTTGGCCGAGCTGCTCGAGCTCGACCCGGCGGAGCTGAACGACATGCCCCGACGGGAGCTGCTGCGGCGCGCCCTCCTGCGACCGGACGGGGCGCTGGCGCGACTGGCGCGCCGCCAAGACGTGGTGCTGATGCGGT
The DNA here is from genome assembly GCA_048622595.1 of Planctomycetota bacterium. Classification (GTDB taxonomy): domain Bacteria; phylum Planctomycetota; class Phycisphaerae; order SM23-33; family SM23-33; genus JAGXKT01. Next base: position 2,506 of record JBMCUM010000221.1, read on the forward strand.
TCGCCGCGGGCGAAGGGGACGGGGATTACGTCCGCGGGATGACGGTGCTGCCCGCGGCGGCGCGCGACGACGATGACGCGGTGGATCTGGCCGCGCTGCGCGAGGCGCTGGCGGGGCTGTCGGCCGCCGGACGCGAGACGGACCTCGCGACGGCAGTCGAGGGGGCCCTGGCGCGCACCGCCGGGCGGCGCCTGTCCGGGCTGGTCGTGTTCTCCGACGGACAGGTGACGGTCAATCGCCCGGTCGACGGGCTGAAGCGCGCCCGCCGGCTTGCGGCGCAGCGACGCGTTCCGCTGTGCGGCGTGTGCGTCGGACGCGCGTGGCGGCACGTGCGCAACGTCGGCGTGGTCGCCGTCCGCCCGCCGGCCAAGCGCATCCGTCGCGGCGAGCGGGCGACCTTCACCGTCAAGCTCCTGCACGCCCTGCGGGGCCCGCACGACGTGGTCGTCGAGCTCCGGCGTCGCCGGCCGGACGCGACGGAATGGACGGAGGTTACCCGCAGCGACCCGGTGGCGTTGCCCTCGGGCGTCGAGCCGGGCGCCCCCGCGCCGCGCGAGAGCATCCGCGAGGTGGAGATCGCCCTGACGCCCGAGGAGATCGGAACGGAGCTTGGCGAGTTCGTTTACCAGGCGCGCGTGGCGCCCCTGGAGGATGAGACGAACGCCGACGACAACGCCGCCACGGTCCGCGTGGAAATCTGCGACGAGACCGTCAACGTCCTGCTGGTCGGCCGCGCCGGGTGGGAGTTCCAGTACCTGCGGAACTTCCTGCTGCGGCACCGGCGCATCGGACCGGACGGTAAGCCGCGCCAGGCCTTCCGCGTCACCGTCTGGCAGCAGGACGCCGACCCGGGGCTGAACCTGGACG